>JBBQFZ010000013.1:0-44603 GCA_038322455.1 Gemmatimonadales bacterium
GGACGAATTTGGATCGGCCTGTCGCGCAGAGGCAAGAACGCCGAGGAGCTGATGGTCGAAGTGGGCGACACCGGTCGGGGAATTGCGCGCAACCATCACGAGCTGATATTCCGCGAATTCGCCCAGGTCGATTCATCGCCATCGCGACCGCATCACGGGACCGGGCTCGGTCTCGCGATCGCGCGCAAGTTCGTGGAGCTCCACGGCGGCACCATCTGGGTTGAAAGCGAGCTCGGCAAGGGCAGCCGTTTTTTCTTTGTGCTGCCCCTCAACACAACCCCGGACTAG
The DNA here is from genome assembly GCA_038322455.1 of Gemmatimonadales bacterium. Lineage (GTDB taxonomy): Bacteria > Gemmatimonadota > Gemmatimonadetes > Gemmatimonadales > Gemmatimonadaceae > UBA4720. The sequence continues at coordinate 289 of JBBQFZ010000013.1, forward strand.
GTGCCAGCGCGCATACTGATAGTTGAAGACAGCACGCTCGTAACCGACGCATTCGTCGTGCTCTTTCAACAGGCGGGCTACGACGTGGAGATCGCGGCGAGCGTGGCCGAGGCGATCGAGCGCGGAACAGCCGAGAGCTTCGACGTAATGCTGCTCGACCTTTCGCTGCCGGACGGCAGCGGACTGGATGTCCTCGACAGTCTCCGCGCACACGGCATTGCCCCGCGCACCACGCTTGCGATGACTGGCCACGACGACTCGAAAACCCGCCGTGCCTGTCTCGATGCGGGATGCACCGATGTTCTCATCAAGCCCACTCCAATCGGCGAACTTTTACGCCAAATCGAGCGCCACCTGGCATAACGGAGCGGCGCGCGCGACCACGCGCGGGACCGTTCCTCCGCTGGTACTACAACACGAAGTACCGCCCTTTCGCGCGCGAAAAGCGTCCGCGACCGCCGCAGCGCGGGCTGATCATGCTTCAGATCGACGCCCTCGCCTACTCGGATCTTCGTCGCGCCCTCGAGCTCGGACTCTGCCCGACGATCGCCCGACTCATGCGCGAGGGATTCGACCTGCGGCGCTGGTTCTGCGGACTACCGTCGGCAACCCCGTATTGCCAGGCAGGGATGTTTCACGGCGAAAACGCGGGCATCCCCGCGTTCCGCTTCTACGACAAGGCGGCGCGCAAGGTGATCACGTGCAACGCCCCTCACGGGGTTCAGTACATCCGCGATCGAATTCATTCGCCGGGCGCTCTGGCCGGCGGCTCGAGCTACGTGAATTTGCTCGATGGAGATGCGCAGACGGTGGCGTTCACGGTGGCTACGCGTGAGAAGATGTCCGTCTACCGCCGGCTCGGTGGAACGCGGATGGGATTGCTCATGCTTCTTCATCCCATACGCATGGCGCGCATGGTTCTACAGGGTGCGTTCGAGTGGCTGCTCGAGGAATGGGAGCGCCTGCGAGGGGAGCTGGCGGGACGAGTAACCCACTCGGAAGGAATCTTCCCGTTCATCCGCATTCTCAGCAACGTAGTCGTTCGTGAGCTCCAGACGATGGCGATTCTGCTCGACGTCTACCTCGGAGTGCCGGTCATATACAGCACGTTCATGCAGTACGACGAGCTGGCGCACCACTTCGGACCGTCGAGCAAGCAGGCTCTCGCCGATCTCCGGCGGACCGACGCGCGCATCAGCGAGATCTGGCGGATGACCCAGCTCGCGGGCGGCCGCGGATACGATCTGGTGATTTTGTCGGATCACGGAATGACACCCGCGCTCAGCTATCGCGTGAAGTACGGTGAGTCGCTCGGCGCGACGGTCCAGATTATTCTCGACGAGACTCCGCCCGTCAATACGCCCGCTCCGCGCGCGCTGGCAAGCTACGCCGAAGACACCGAGTACTCGGACATCGGGCCGGAAGTGGTGGAGGCCGTTGCCCAGCTAACGCCACAGTCGTTCGGGGCGCGCAGGGGGATGCGCAGATTCCGCGATTGGCTGAGAAGTCGTTACGGACTGCGAGAGATCATCTTCCCCGAGAAGTACCGGGTGGATACGACGCACGACGTGGTCGTAACATACAGCTCGTGTCTCGCGCTGGTGTATTTTGCGGAGACGGAGCAACGGCTCACCCACGATCAGATCCTTGCGCATCCCCACTGGTCGAGACTCTACGAGCGCCTTATCGCGCACCCGGGCATAGGCCTGGTGGCGACGCTATCGGGAGATGGCGTGGCGCTGGCGAGCAGGCGCGGGAGCGCGACGCTGCGGGACGGCCAGGTGGAGAACATCTCCGGCGAGAATCCCCTGGAGATCTTCGGAACGGAGCCGTACGTGCTGCGCGCGGTGGAGTCACTGGTGAAGCAGCCGAACGCCGGCGACTGCGTTCTGTTCGGTGAGTACGACGGCTACGACATCATCTCGTTCGACGACCAGGTCGGCGCGCACGGCTCGGCGGGGGGAGACCAGGTGTACCCGTTCATCATCTCGCCCACAAGTTTGGGATTGGCGGCAGAGACCCTCGAGAACGCGCGCGACATTCATCGCACCGTTCTCGCGCGCTACGCTGCCGCGAACGCCGCTGGCGCGCCGGACTCTGCCGCGCGGTTGACTCCTGTTCAGCCTCAAGCTGCTGTCTGAGTTCATTGCGGGTCCGTTGAGAGAGGATTCCTCTTCGTCGCTACGCTCACTTGGTCGGAGCCCCTAACTACGCTCGTTCGCTCCGCTCAGTCGCGGGTCTCCTCCTCGCGTTCGCTTTGGAAAGCGACTACGAGGAACCCCCTCTCAACTCCCCACTCGGTTCACTCAGCATTGATGAACCTCGCGGTGCCTCCGCGCGAGCGGGCCGAGCGCAGCTCGGCATTTCGTGTGCGTGGGTGCGGGGGAACACCAGGTTACCGCGCGAACATTGGCGGCGCTTCGCGCCGCTGCAGTTGAGATACTTTATTGCGAGGTGAGGGTGTCCTCGCAGGCAAAATTCAGCGAGCGACCAGGAGACCCGCGACTGAGCGGAGCGAAGGAGCGCTGTTAGGGGCTCCGCCCGAGCGAGCGTTTTTGCCGAAGAGGATACCCTCGCCGACCCAAGTAGAAATGCCGATCGAAGCGACTACGGCGCTACGATGGTTCTGAACGCCGCCGCCGAGATCTTTTCGGGCTCGAATGGCTCCCCAGATCGTTTCATGACCCCTTTGACCACCTGATCGAGAGTAACCAGCGGCGCATCGGCTTCGGCGCGAACATCTACTTCCCACTTACCGCGATCCGGACCCTTCAGAGTGTGACGGTAGCGAGCTGTGAAAACCGTGTGGCGATGCACGATGATCGCGCGGTCCTCTTCCTCGATCGGAAGAAACTCGTCCCCCGCGCTCTCGGTCAGCGCTGCCGGCGGCTCGTCGGCGAGGTGAACGTGCTCCCCTTCCGGGGGAAGCGAAATCGCGGCGACCACCGCGACCCCCGTTTCAACGCCGGACTGACGCATAGGCGGAAACAGTCTCACCTCGTCGACCGCGGTCAGGCCAACCCGGTCGGCGATGTCGCGCAGAAATCGTTCGGTGGTTTCGATCACGCCCGTGCTTTCACCGGTTGGGCTCCGGCCTTCGACGCGTCTCGATCGCTGAGCTCGCGTTCCACGTAGAGCTTGAGAATGTGCATGAAGTCCTGCGCGTTCGTCACCACGCCGAACGCCTGATGCGTTCCGCGGTCCTTGAGCTTGCTCACGACGAACTCCGACGAGTCGACGCATATCGTCGGCAGCTCGCGCATCGATCCGTCCGCTTCAGTGACGAACGCCGGCAGCATGTTGCCGGTCGCAATCGCGTGGAGCGCCGTGGCGATCAGCACCGCCATCGTGGCGCGAACGGTGTGCCGCTTCATCGCGTCCTGCGCGGCGAGGGTGTCGGTGATCACTTCGGGAAGCGGGCCGTCGTCGCGAATCGAGCCGGTGAGCACAAAGGGAATTCCTTTCATCACGCACGCGTGCATGATGCCGTCCCTGATCACGCCGTGCTCCACTGCCTTTGCAATGGAGCCCGCCGCGCGCACCTTGTTGATCGCGCGCATGTGGAGCCCGTGCCCGCCGGATGTCGCCTCGCCCGTTCGCGTCATTCCGAGCGTCGTGCCGAAGATCGATGCCTCGATGTCGTGCACCGCGACGGCGTTACCGGCGAGCAGCGCCGAAACGAAGCCGTTCTCGATGAACCACACCATGTCGGCGCGGGCTCGCGAGTGGACGAGCGCCGGGCCGGTCACCCAGATCGGATAGCCGCCCCTGTCCCTTTCCTCGAGGAGGATGTGCGCCATCAGCGCGTAGTCGATCGGCTTCTCGCGCGAGACCTCACTCGTCATGAACTTGAATTCCCCTTCCTCGTCGGCGAGAAAGGAGGACGTATGCACGTAGATGCCCTCGCTGCCGTCTTCCTCGCCGCCTACGGCAACCATGTCCCCCTTTTTCAGCCGACGGCCCTCGCGGATCCAGAGGTCGTCGCCGTCGAGCACGAGCGCGGAGTCCATGCGCGGCTCGCGTGGCATGCGCCACTTCCCTTTTATCCGGACGTACGTCGGGAGATTGGTCGTCGAAAAGAAGTTCTCGGGCAGGACGCCGTCCGCCGGCGCGGCCGAGAATCGGGCGTCGGGGGCGTTGGCGAGCTCGGGTTTGGTGAAGTCGGGGTGGCGGAGGATTGTCACGATCTAAAGTTAGGTGATCGAAGAGAGTTTCGGGGGGACAGACAACGACAAAGCAAAGCACGCGATCCGAGATCTCAGAAGCACAGAATTCAGAGGTCGGACAACTGCTCCGGGACCGATCGCGTGGGCGTATGGGAGGGCGCCTACCTTTGCAGTAATGCCACTGAGGGCGGTCTTAGCGTAGTTGTCTGAGATCTGTGATCTACGCTTCTGACATCTCGGATCGCGTGCTTGTAGTTCCTAAATCCCCGCAACGCAAAATGCGCCCGTCTAAAGCAAAGCAACCGGATCCCTGTCCAACGTCACCCTCAGCTGCGCGGTGCTCGGCACCTCGAATCTTTCCATGAAGTACCGGCCCACGCGCGTGAGCTCGGCCGGATGCTCGCTCTTCAGCAGGACATGCCAGCGCCAGCGATTCTTGATGCGCTCGATCGGGCATGGCGCCGGACCGACCACGGTTACTTCGTTCCCGGCGCGCGTCGTGATCAGCTCGCGCAACCACTCTCCCGCGTGGATTGCCAGCTGGGCGGTGGAATCCTCCACCAACCCGCTGAACACGATGTTCACCAGACGGACGTTCGGCGGATATGGTGGGTCTACGCGCCCCGCCATCTCGTCGCGCACGAACGACGCATAGTCGTGGGACACGGCGTAGCGAACCGCATGGTGAGATGGGATCCTCGTCTGGATCAGAACCTTGCCCCCCTTCTCTCCGCGGCCGGCACGACCTGACACCTGGCTCAAAAGCTGGAAGCAGCGCTCCGACGCTCTGAAATCGGGAAGGTTGATCCCGACATCCGCGTCGACCACGCCCACCAGAGTGACGTTGGGAAAGTCGAGCCCCTTTGCGATCATCTGCGTTCCGAGGAGTATGTCGACTTCCCCGGCCGCTACGCGATCGAGAATCCTCGTGTGGGCCCATTTGCCGCTCGTGGTATCGACATCCATCCGGGCAATCCGAGCCGCCGGAAATCTCTCCGCGAGCAGCCGTTCGACCTGCTGAGTTCCCAGGCCGCGCTGCTTGAGATTTCTGCCGCCGCAACGCGCACAATCCGGACGCGGGTCTTCCTTGTGCAAGCAATAGTGACAGACGAGCCGCTCGGGGTTCCGGTGGTGAGTGAGCGTGATGCTGCAGTTGGGGCAGGTAGCCACCGCCCCGCAGTCTATGCACTGGATGAATGACGAGTATCCGCGCCTGTTGAGCAGGAGAATGCTCTGCTCACCGCGCGCCATGCATTCGACGATCGCGTCGTGCAGTGGATCTCTTATCACGGCCCCGTAGTCGATGCCGCCCTGGGCCATGCCGGAGTAGTCGACGGCGATTTTCCGCAGATCGATCACTTCCACGTTCGGGAGACGGCCGCCCCCCACACGGTCGGGCAGCGTCAGCAGCTCGTACTTGCCCGAGGTGGCGTTCGCCCAGCTCTCGAGAGATGGCGTCGCGCTGCCGAGCACTGTGATCGCGCCCTCGCTTTTCGCCCTGATGATCGCCACCTCGCGCGCATGGTAGCGGGGCGTTTCGCCCTGCTTGTAGCTAGACTCGTGTTCTTCGTCGACGATGATCGCACCCAGATTCTCGAGCGGGGCGAAGACGGCCGACCGCGCGCCGACGACGATCCTCTTGTCCCCGCGCTTGAGCGCCAGCCAGGCATCGTACCGCTCCCCCTCGCTGAGCGCGGAATGGAGAACGGCAATGCGATCGCCGAAGGCCGCGCGAAACCGGTCCACGATCTGGGGAGTGAGCGCGATCTCGGGCACGAGCACGATCGCCGTCTGGCCCCGCTCATCCACGATCCTGCGCAGGAGCTCGATGTACACGAGCGTCTTCCCGCTTCCCGTGATCCCGTGCAGCAGAAACACCTCACCCGACTCGGCTGCCGCCATTGCGTCTACAACGCCCCGCTGCGCCGGCGTTGGGTTGAGTCGCGTCGTAGAGATTCCGCCACGCGTCGAAAACGGATCGCGCTCGACCGCCTCTTCCCCGATGATGATCAGCCCGCGCTTCTCGAGAGACTTGAGGACCGATGGCGAGAACTCGAGCTGCGATGTCAGCTGCTCCACCGTCGCCCTGTTCCCGAGCGATTCGAGCAGCTCGAACACCGTCCGCTGTTGCTTCGACCGCGAAAAGACTTTGTCGCGCTGCAGCAGCGAAGGAATCTCAACACCGACCTTTACCACGCGCTGTGTTTTCCTACTCGGGTGCGGCGCTTCGGCGCCCGTCAGCGCTCCCGGGAGCACGGTGCGGAGAACCACGCCGAGCGGTACGATGTAATAATCGGCCATCCATCGGCACAGCTCGAGGAGGGATGCGCTGATGGCGGGTTCCGCATCCGGCGATTCCAGGATCGCTTTCGGCTTTCGCTTGAGTGGGCTCGAATCGCTCGTCCCGACGCATACTCCGATCTCCCGGCCGCTGCGCAGTGGGACGACCACGCGGGAGCCAATCGCGACGGGATTGGTGAGCCCCGCTTCTACGGCGTATGTGAAATTCTGGAACAGCGGGAGGGGCAAAGCGACTTCGACGAATCTGGGCGGTTTCTCACGCACTTTTGAATGCCGCGTTCAGATCGGCGCTCGACGCCGGGAGGACGCCCAATCCCGGCGAATCGGTCAACTTTATTTGTCCGCGAGCGATCGTCGCGCCGCGAAATGGGTCACTCGACAGCAGCGCAGCCCCGTCGAAATCCGCCGAGTCGAGGAGCGGGGCGATCTGCGCTATGGCGGAGATCCCGAGCGAGCTCTCGATCATGCACCCGGCCATCACCTGCATGTCGAGGGCGCGGGCGGTGTGCACCATCCGCAGCGCTTCTCGCAGGCTGCCACACTTTGCAAGCTTGATATTGATTCCGTCGACGGCTCCGGCGAGCTTGGCGATGTCGGTGGCAACGAGGCACGACTCGTCTGCGAATACCGGCAGCTTCGCATGCTTTCGCACGAAGCGTAGCCCCTCGATGTCGTTCGCGGCGACGGGCTGCTCGAGCATCTCAACACCCTGGTCTGCCAGGAAATCGCTCATCAGAACCGCATGCTTTGCCGTCCATGCGGCGTTCGCGTCCACGCGCAGCCGCTTCTCCGGCGCCGCCGTCCGCACGATGCGCACGATCTCCATATCCCGGTCGGTTCCGAGCTTGATTTTGAGAATCGGATAGTCGCGGGCTTCCTTCACCCTCTCCTCAAGGACGTTGTTCTCCGCGATCGCGATCGTAAAACTCGATTGCGGCGTGCCCGCGGCGTCGAGACCCCAGAGACGATGAACCGGCAGCCCGAGGCGCTTTCCGACGAGATCGTGCAGCGCGGCGCTGATCGCGCTCTTCGCCGACGCGTTGCCACGAAGCGAGCGGCTCAGACTTGCCTCGATCGATTCCAGGGAAACGGGATCTTTTCCCTCGATGAGTGGCTTGAACTGTCCGAGTGCGGCAACCACGGTCTCGACCGACTCGCCGTAATAGCGATTGGGGGCGGCTTCGCCGAAACCTTCCAGGCCGTGGTCGTCGGTTACGCGGACGATGACGTTTCTATGCTGGGTGTAGCCCCCGCGCGCGATGACGAACGGGTGGGTTGGCTTGAGCTCGATTGTCTGGTGCGCAAGCTTCATCCGGCAGCCACGGTCGCAGTACCGCGCGCCACGCGGGCCATGCGGAACTCGTTGTGCGCCGACGCGCTCGCGAGGAAGTGGATCAACGCGTCGGCGAGGTCGTTGCCGCGCTCGAAGCGGTGCGCCGGATTTTTTTCCAGGCAGCGCATCACGATCGCCGACAGCTGCGCCGGAATGCGCGACTCGACCACATCCGGTGCCACCGCGGTCTCCGTCACGTGCTTGTAGCTGATAGAATAGCTGTCGGCTCCATCGAACGGCGGAAATCCGAGAAGCGTCTCGTACATCACGACGCCGAGCCCGTAGATGTCGCTGCGGCCGTCGAGGAGCTTTCCCCTTGCCTGCTCGGGCGACATGTAATGCGGGGTGCCCATGACATTCCCGCTGCCCGTCATGCGGCTCCGAAAGTGTCCGGTGGCAATTCCGAAATCGGTCACAACTGCGTTCTCATCTTCGTCGAAGAGAATGTTGTCGGGCTTGATGTCGCGGTGAACGAGTCCGCGACGGTGCGCGTAGTCGAGTCCCGTCGCGACCTGCGCCGCCACCGCGGCGGTTGTCTCCGGGGAGAGTGAGCGGTGTCCGCCGATGCGGTCGCTCAGCGTCCCGCGCGCGAGATACGGCATGACCAGATAGACGTGGTCGTCCACCTGGCCGAAGTCGATGATCTTGCAGATGTGGGGATGCATCAGCTGCGCGGCGGATTCCGCTTCGCGGCGGAATCGCTCGCGCATCTCGTGCTCGCGCGCCAGGTGCGGGTGAAGAACCTTGATGACCACCGGCGAGTCGAGGCAGACGTGCAGTGCGTAGTAGACGCTCGCCATCCCGCCTTCGCCAACGCGGTGCATGATCGTGTAGCGTCCGCCGGTGACCTGGCGAAGCGCTGTTACCGATGGATCAGGCGGTGACTGCCGACGATCCGCGCTCTCGGGCATGCGAATGCCGCAGCGCACACAGCGCGCTGCCTCGGCCCGGTTCCAGCTTCCGCAGTCAGAGCAGAACATTCGTCAGGTGCCGAACTGCATGCGCACGAAGTCGTACGGCGGCCACGGGCCGGTCACCTTGAAGTCGAGAGCAGTCTGGCGCCGAGCCTCCTTGGAGACCGCATCCTGAAAGCTCTGCCAACGCTGGCTGTCGATGAGGAAAGACGCGCGCGCAACCACACGCTCTTCTTCGTCGCTTTCCGCTCGCGGAAGCGTGACCGTCGCCGCGGCTTGAGTCCGCAGCAGCCTCAGGCTCTCCGCGGCCAGGGCGGACACGCTCTTCTGCGCTTCGCCCTCATCTCGCCCGGTTGGAGCCGTGATGCTCACCCGAGCGGCCGCCTGACCCTCAACCGCCGAAAGCGCTTGGGTCAGAGTGAAGTAGTGTAGCTCGAGCCAGCGCGTGAGCGTTCCCTGCGACTGGAAAACCGTACCCGGTGGCGCAGGCAGCACTGTCGAGTGCGCGCACGCCTCCTCGATGATTCTGAGGTGCTTGTCCATCTCGGCGTCGTCGAGCTTGACCTCGGAGTAGGGCGAGGGCTCGACGATCGCGGCCAGCGCGCGGTAGTGTGTCAGCGTCGTGCCGGCAGCGAGCGATGCGGTATGCCCCGACTCTACGGCGGCGACGCCGAACAGCCTGAGCGCGTTCAAAGAAGCTTGCGCCATTTGAGACCTGCGAGGATTAGCAAACCGAGCCCGAGTTGCGCGAACACCAGGATTAAGAAGCCGTGCGGATTACCGTGAAGCGGAATGTTCTCGAAGTTCATTCCCCACATCCCACTGACTACCACGAATGGAAGCGTTACGGTCGCGACCACGCTGAGCGCCTTGGTCGCCATACCTAGACGATTGGACACCTGTGTTAGATAGCTGTCCATGGTGCTGCTGAGGAGATCCCTGAAGGTCTCGAGCGCGTCGTAGATGCGGAGGACGTGGTCGTAGATGTCCCGGTAGTAAATCTGGGTATCCGGGGTGAGAAGCGTGCTCGGCCGGTTGGTGAGGATATTGAGCGCATCCCGCTCGGGAGCCAAGTGCCTTCTGAGCGAGAGCACGAGGCGCTTCACGGCGAATACGTCGCGGAGCGAGTTCTGATCGAACTGGGTAAAGATCCTCTCCTCCAGACTGTCCATGAACTCGTCCAGCTTGTCGATGACAGGGAAATAGGCGTCCACCGCCTGATCTACGATGGCGTGCATCAGTCGCGCCGGCCCATGCGCCACGAGCTCCGGTTTTCGATGGAGCAGCTCGGCGGTAGTGGAAACGGGATTGGTATCCTCGCCATGGACCGTCACCACGTAGTTGGGGCCGAGGAAGAACGCGATGTTCACGGTATCGAGGTCGTAGGGATCTTCGGTCGTCTCGCAGAAGGCCACGGTTCGGACGATGAGAAGCAGATAAGTGTCGAACTCCTCGAGCTTCACACGCGCGTCGGGATTCGTCGCTTCCTCTATCGCCAGCGGATGAAAGTGGAAGATTTCGGAGAGGATCGCGAGCGGCTCGCCTGAGCGGGTATCGAAATCAACCCACAGTGTTCCCCGCCCCGAAGCCACCGCCTTGGCGATCTGGTCGCGGGTCAGTTTTTCCTGAACGTTACTCTGCCCGTCATGGTAGCAGCTGTAGACCTGGGCGACCGCCATTGGTCTCACGTTCTGGAGGAGCGGTTTGAGTGCCGTGCTCATGAAGCCTTTCTGCTCCGCGAAGTCGTGGGACGAGTGGGGGGCTGCGGCTGGAACGCCAGGAGAATGAGGCGACGTCGAACGCGGCTCACCCATGCAAGATAGCCGCTATACGGCGAGCGCGGCCAGATGACGCACACTCGCCTGCGCGAGGCGATCGGGCGCGTATCCGCCCTCCAGTGCGCTCACGACCCGGCCACTGCACCAGGAATTGGCGCGCGCCACCAACGAGTGCGTGAGCGCCTCGAAATCCTCGATCTCGAGGGTAAACCCACCCAGTGGGTCACCGGCCAGCGAGTCGAAGCCGGCGGAAATGAGAATCAGATCGGGAACGAATCCTTTGGTAGCGGCGTCGATCGCGGTCTCGAGTGACGCGACGTATTCGGCGCGTGGAAGGCCAGCCGCTTTCGGCACGTTCCAGATGGAGCCATGAGGTCCGCGATCATCGGCCGCACCTGTTCCTGGATACCACGGCCATTGATGCATCGATACGAAGTGGATGTCCGGCTCGTCCTCGACCAGCGCCTGCGTCCCGTTGCCGTGATGCACGTCCCAGTCGACGATGAGAATCCGAGCAAGCCCGTGCTTCCTGCGCGCGTAGTGCGCGGCGAGCGCGACGTTTCCGAAGAGGCAGAATCCCATCGCCCGGTCGCGCACTGCGTGGTGCCCCGGTGGGCGCACCGCCGAAAAACTGCGCGGATGGACTCCGCTTACGGAGAGATCCACGGCCGCAAGCGCGCAGCCGGCCCCGGCAGTCGCGGCATCCCATGAGCCGCTGCTCACAATGGTGTCGGCGTCGAGACGCCCTCCGCCATTCTCGGTTATATCCCTGACCGAGCGGATGTAGGCTGCATCGTGAACGAGCTCCAGCTCCTCGATGGTTGCGTGTCTGCCCTCGAGGTGATCAACGGTGTGAAAGAACTCCGGATCCTGACGCAGAGCGCGCGTTATTGCGCGAAGACGGCCGACGTGTTCAGGGTGTCCCCAACCGGTGTCGTGACGACCGCAATCGCTGCTCGAGATGAATGCGGCCCGCATTTGTTGGGACCGTGGAGCGCTAGTCTACCGGACGCCGACGACGATCCGTGATCAGAAAAGTCGATCCGTTTTTCGCGGCGGTGGACGAAAGCGGCGCGTCTTCGTCGAGAATCTCGAAGCCGTGAAGCTTGACCACGTAGTCGTCCTCGTGGCGCACGTCCGGGTAGAGCTCGCGAAGGGCGAGCTGCTTGAGACTCCTCACCGACGCCGAGGGATTGGCGTCGATGCGGATCGCATCCCACGCTTCGAGGACCTGGGCCCTGACGTGAAATATCTGGGTCGTTGGCGAGCCGAGCTGGAACGCGTCGCCCCGAGTGCGAAGGCTGTTGACGAAAGGAGCCTCGGGACTCATCGGTCGCTCGCGTCGGTGACTTCGAGCGGGAGGGGCGCGAGCGCGGACAGGAATCGAGCTACCTGCTGATCGAACAGGTACGTGGACCCCGTAACCTGTGTGCCACCTGCGTCGGCGAACGCACCGATCACCACTTCCTCTCCACCCTGACCACGCAACGTGATGTGGGTGGCACTCTCCTGCTCCGGAAAGGCCGAGTAGACTCCATTTTGGCGAGAAAAAAACCGCTTGGCCTCGCCCAGCGCCTGCGCGGGAGTAAGGCTGGTAGTCGTCTGCTGAAGCGTTCGGTTGCGCGGTGCCATCGATGAACGGTAAGGGGTTATGAGCTGGTCCATGCAATCTAGGCCCGCCCGTAGCGACCGACAAGCGGACGGCCGGTCGCGGTCAAAAACTTGCACTCCCCCCTTACAAAAACCTCCACGAACAGGACGACGAACATGCTGACGAGTAGATCCGTTCTCCCCGCGTTGGCCGCTGCCTTCGCGCTGGCTGCATCAACGCAGGCTTCCTCGCAGGTCATGCCCGCTCGGCCTGTCGCGACGGCGAGCCAGCTGCCGCCCGCGACCTATAAGCCCGAGTTTGGCACGATGTGGACCTTCGACGCCCCGCCCCTCGACTACTGGCGCCGGACGTACAATTTCGCGCCGGATCAGAAGTGGCTCGATCACGTTCGCCTCGCGTCAGTGCGGCTTCCCAACTGCTCCGCGTCCTTTGTCTCGGCGCACGGACTGGTGATGACTAATCACCACTGTGGGCGCGGTTGCACCGCCAGCTCCTCGCCGGCGGACTCGAACTACATCCAGACGGGCTTCGCCGCAGGGACGCTCGCGGACGAGAAGAAATGCGCTGGACTCTACGTCGATCAGCTGCAATCCATTCACAACGTGACGGACAGAGTGCGTGGGGCAATCACCGGAGCAACGGCCGCCGAGCAGGCGGCACAGCGTACCGCGGTCATCACGCAGATTCAGGACGAGTGCAAGCAGCAGACGCAGCTCAACTGTCAGGTCGTTTCTCTCTACCAGGGTGGGATCTACTCGCTCTACCGATATCGTCGGTTCAACGACATTCGGCTCGTGATGGCGCCCGAAGGCGACATCGCGTTCTTCGGCGGCGACCCCGACAACTTTACATATCCGCGCTACGATCTCGACCTGACCCTGCTCCGCGTATACGAGAACGGACAGCCATATGCTCCCACTGACTACTTGAAGTGGAGCGCCGCGGGTGCCGCCGAGAATGATCTCGTCTTCGTCGTAGGTAATCCCGGATCCACCGGACGTCTCAACACGCTCTCTCAAATGGCGTTTCTCCGGGACGTCGGTTATCCGGCGTCGCTCGCAGCCTACAAGCGCTCGCTCGCGACTTATGCGGAGCTGGCGCGCACGGATACATCCGCGGCCCGCCGTTATCAGAACGACGTCTTCGGCGTCGCCAATTCGCAGAAGGCCGTGACGGGATATCGCGCCGGTCTCATCGACACGCTGAGCATGGCCAAGAAGGCGGCATTCGAGCGCGAGTTCAGGGCACGAGTGGCGGCCGATCCAAAGCTTCGGGCCCAGTACGGCGGGACGTGGGACGCGATCACAGCGGCCCAACACGAGCTCGCGACATTCAATCCTCAGCTCAGGTACTACGGCTTCGGTGGCGGGTCCAACCTGATGCAGCTCGCGGCGGGTCTTGTGCGCGTTGCGTCCGAGAGCGGGAAACCCGACGCCGAGCGCCTTCCACAGTATCGGGGAGCCGGGCTGACGAACATAAGAAATTCCATCTCGGGCCCGTTCCCCGTCGACACGGCGTTCGAGCGTCTGGCAATCGCCGCGCAGCTGCGGGCAGCACAGAGCGAGTTACCGGCGAACGATCCTTTCCTCGCTACTGCACTCGCCGGGAAGACGCCGGATGCGCGAGCCGCTGAGCTGGTTCGCGGAACTCGTCTTGGCGATCAGTCGGTCCGCGAGGCTCTCGTTCAGGGCGGCTCTTCGGCGATCGCGGCATCGACGGACCCGATGATCGTCTTTGCCCGCGCCGTCGATCCACTGAGCCGCACCCAGCTCGCCAGAGCGAACGCTCTGAATGCCACCATCGCCACGAACAGCGAGAAGATTGGTCAGGCTCTTTTCGCAGCGTACGGAACGGCGCTTCCACCCGATGCGACCTTTACTCTTCGCATCAGCGACGGGGTAGTGAAGTCGTTCCCGAGCAACGGGACGATCGCCCCGTACAAGACGACGTTCTACGGTCTGTACGAGCGCTCCGCCGCGTTCGACAACAAGGATCCGTTCAAGCTTCCGCAGCGGTGGGTCGACCGAAAGGCGAGCCTCGACATGTCCACTCCGTACAATTTCGTCTCGACGAACGACATCATCGGCGGAAACTCCGGCAGTCCGGTGATCAATCGCAATGCCGAGGTGGTCGGCCTCGTGTTCGATTCGAACATCGAGGGCGTGTCGAACCGGTTCATATTCTCGACCGACGTGGGGCGTACGGTGAGCGTGCACTCGCGTGGGATTACGGAGGCGCTGCGAAAAATGTACGACGGGAAGAGGATCGCGGACGAACTACAGGGGCTCTAGAACAACGGCAACTGCGGTGACCTTCACGCCATCGAGGGCGGTCCCAGCGCAGTTTTCTGAGATCTGGGATCTGGGCCTCGGCCTTCTCGCATCGCGTGCTTTGTAGTTGACCGTTGCTTATCTGTCAGGCGAGCAGCGCCTCGACCTTGCGGATGAGCGGGCTGAAGGAGAGCGCGCTTGGCTGGCTGGTGCCTTCGATGTTCTTCTCAGCTCTTTCCGTCGAAAGGGAGACGCTGGCCGCAATCTCTTCGGCCGTGTTCCGCTGGCCGGATGAGAACAATTCTCCCACCATCCACGGACCCGCGCTCGGATTCCTGTACCAATCGCTATCAAAACGCGCAGTCAGCTCCTCGTTCAGAACTGACTGGAGCTGCCACGCACGAAGGTATCGCGAGGAATAGAATCGCGGATCCACGTCCACAAACGCGTCGGCTGGATCGTACTCGAATCCCGTGGCGTTCGTGAGGAGCGACACGTAGAGATCCGGCAGCTCTTCCCACGGGACCTCTCCGCTGTACAGTGTCCGCTCGTACAGAAATTTCGCCGAGTAGCGCCGCAGGAAATGCAGCTCCTCGAAGCCCGCTGTCCGGAGAAACTCGGGGATCCGATTGGCGCCGAGCTGCGTGTAGCGCGTCAACCAACCCCTGTCCTGCATGCGATGGTCGAAGAGCATCGCGTACGATTCGGTGACGGAGTTATCGCCGAGCCACCTGAACTCGAACGGATAGTCCGGGCTGGCGTAGGCGAAATGGAGCGCGTGTCCCAGTTCGTGGAGGAACGTGTTGTAGTCGCTCTGTCCACCGTGTGGGCGCAGCACGAGATATACCTCATCCGGCACGCGGACGGGCGAGCAAAATGCGCGCGACCGCTTTCCTTCACGATCACCTACGTCGAAGATGATCCGTCCATTTGCGGTGGGGTCGATGCCCATCTCGGTCACGTTCCTCCGAATGACCGACTCCATCCGGCTTCCGGGAAACGCGTCATCGTACTGGGACGCACGGAACAGGGCGAGCGCGTCCGACCGCTTTGCCTGTGACGGCTTGATTCCGAGAGATTTCTTGAGAACGGCCGGGAGCGTATCGTCCCACATCGCCTGCGTGTCGCGCAGGAACTCCTCGCAGCTTTCTGCCAGCGCGGCGAGCGATATCCCGGTGACGGCCTCGAAAGAGCTGTTGTAATCTCCGGCCACGCCCAACGACTCTATGTACTCCTTCTCCCGCTGTAGCCGCTCGAGGCGAAGGGGTGCGTGCTGCTTCTCCACCAGCTTCACGCGCGCGGCATCGAGCGCCAGGCGCAGCTTTCGATCGCTCGTGTTCGCAATCTCGATCGGCGCGGCCTGATATTGAATGACGCGACCATCCGGCGAATGGATCACGGCGGAGTTCTCCCACTCGATCTCGCGCTCGTCGAGGGGGGCCAGCGGCTTCGAAGCCTGCGAGTCTATCTCCCATTCCAGTAGCCACTGCGCGGATCGTTTGTCGTCGCTATTGTCGGAGGCGGATCGGAACATCTCGAGCGCCAGCTCCAGCGCTTCGGTGCCAAGGATTCCCTCGTACTCGCCGTAAATGCGTTGAAAGCCGGCCGTCTTCTTGTGGCCGGCGAGCGCCAGATATCCCTCTCGGGAAATCGCTTCCATGAACGCCTCTCCCTCGGCGCGCAGCCGTTGCAGTGACAGCCCTCTCACGGCGTCAGCCTCTCTGCCAGGTAGCCCTTCAGCTGAGTGGCGTCGACGCGGTCCTGCTTGAGGGTATCGCGATCCCGCACCGTGACGGTGCCCGCAGTCAACGACTCACCGTCGATGGTGATCCCGAACGGAGTGCCCACCTCGTCCTGACGCCGATACCGGCGGCCAATCGCGCCGCTGTCGTCGTAAAAGATCGGAAATGATGCCCGCAACTCGTCGGCAATCCGGTGCGCCATCTCCGGCATTCCATCTTTCTTTACGAGCGGAAAGACTCCTGCCTTGATGGGTGCGATCGACGGAAGCAGTCCCAATACCGTTCTGCCCTCTGACTCGCCTTCAACCGACTCCTCGCGGTATCCGTTAACCAGCACGGCAAGCGCGGTCCGATCGGCCCCGACCGACGTCTCGACTACGAAGGGCAGGAACCGCTTGTTGTTCGGCTGGTCGAAGTACTCGAGCTTCTTTCCCGAGAACTGCTGGTGTTGCGAGAGATCGAAGTCGCCCCGGTTGTGAACGCCCTCTATCTCCTGAAAGCCCAGCGTGCCGCCGAAATCGAATTGGATGTCGAACGCCGCGCGCGCATAGTGCGCCAGCTCTTCCTTCGTGTGTTGGTGGAACTCCAGCCTGTTTTCGGCGAGGCCGAGGCTGCGGTGCCAGTTCATCCGCTGCTCCTTCCAGTACTCGAACCATTTCATGTCGGTTCCGGGCTCGACGAAGAACTGCATCTCCATCTGCTCGAACTCGCGCGTTCGGAAAATGAAATTCCCGGGCGTGATCTCGTTGCGAAAGGCCTTTCCAATCTGGGCGACGCCGAACGGGACCTTCTGGCGCGTGGACTGCTGCACGTTCAGGAAATTCACGTAGATGCCCTGCGCCGTTTCAGGGCGTAAATACACGACCGACGCGGAATCTTCGACGGGACCCAAGAACGTCTTGAACATGAGATTGAATTGGCGCGCCGCGCTCAGCGTACCCTTCATCCCGCACGCCGGGCATTGGGCGTCCGGGGTCCCGGGCGTGCCTTTGATGCGTGGATCGTCCGCGCGAAAGCGCTTTTTGCAATTCCGGCAGTCCACCAGCGGATCGACGAAGCCGGCGACGTGGCCGCTCGCCTCCCACACGCGTGGATGCATGAGTATCGCCGCATCCAACCCCTCGATGTCGTCGCGCGCCCTCACCATCGCGTGCCACCAGCGATCCTTGAGATTCTTCTTCAGCTCGACGCCGAGGGGACCGTAATCCCACACCGACCCGGTGCCGCCGTAGATCTCTGAGGACTGGAAGATGAAGCCGCGGCGCTTGGCAAGCGACACGAGCTTCTCCATCACATCTGGGTGATTTGGCATAGGGGAAAGCTAGCAGGCACGAGGCGGGAGTCGCTACGCGCACATCCGTGCGCAAACGTCGAACTCAGCGACGTGCAGATGCATTTCTCGTGGGTCACGTATCCAGCTCAGCGCTCAGTCTGGGCTCGGACGGCGCGCGTTTGCCCAGAAGATGCGCCACGATGCGATCTCCATGATAGCGGCCGTTTTCGATGAAGACCTTGTTGGCGTCGTATCCCGCCACGACGACCCCCGCGATGTAGATGCCGGGGACCGACGTCTCGAGCGTCTCCGGATTGTGCGCAGGAACACCCGTACCGGCATCAATCCGGACGCCGCTCTCGCGCAAAAGATCGAGGCTGGGAGCAAACCCGGTCATCAGATAGACGCGTTCCGCCGGCAGTCGCTCTTCGCCTTTGGGCGTCTGGATTACGACGTGCTCGGCATCGATCGACGCCACCCGCGCATTCCATCTCACCGAGATAAAGCCTTCTTTCGCGCGGTTGGTGAAATCGGGTAGGACCCACGGCTTGATCTTCTTGTCAAATGTTGGGCCGAAGTGGACGAGCGTGACGCGCGCGCCCGAGCGCCAGAGGTCGAGCGCCGCCTCCGCGGCGGAATTTCCGCCGCCCACGACAACCGCGTCCTGCAGAAACGCCTCGTGCCCCTCGTGGTAGACGTGCGACACGTGGGGAAGATCCTCACCGGGAACGCCGATGCGATTCGGAGAGCCGAAGTATCCCGTCGCGACGATGACCGCGCGCGTTGTGACGCGACGCTCCACGCCTCCCTGCGTCAGCGTCTGGACAGCGAATGCACCGGACTTGCCCTCGATCGCCATCACGCGTTCGCGCTGCCTGAGCGGCACGCCAAAGTGCAGCACCGCCGCGCGATAATACGCCAGTGCGTCGCGCCGGCCCGGTTTCTCCGTGGCAATGACGAATGGCAAATTGCCGATCGCGAGCTTTTCCGCGGTGGAGAAGAAGCGCACGTAGGGCGGGTACGCGGCGATCGTGCTCACTATCACCTGCGATTCGATCACGAGGGGCTTGAGTCCCGCATTCTGCGCCGAGATCGCAGCCGCCAGCCCGCACGGCCCCCCTCCCACAATGACGAGGTCCGCGTCGTCCGACATTTGGCTCAAGCGCTAGCTGACGCCTGCCGGAGGCGCGTGGGCCGCGCCTTCGACACCGATGATCTGATCCCGCCTGGTCCCGACGCTCACGTAGGTTATCTGCGTCTCCACGAGTGATTCGATTCGGTCGAGATAGCGGCGGGCCTGGGTGGGCAGATCCGACAGACTGCGCGCGTCAGCGGTCGAGCTGCGCCATCCATCAAACCATTCATACCTCGGCACCGCACGGTCGAGTATGCCGAGATCTCCCGGGAATTCCTCGTACAACTCGCCCTGCGCTTCGTAGCCGGTGCACAGCCCGATGCGGTCGAGCGTGTCGAGAACGTCGAGCTTGGTGACCGCGAGATCGGTGAGTCCGTTCACTCGGGCCGCATAGCGCACTACGACTCCATCGAACCAGCCGCATCTGCGCGGACGTCCTGTCGTCGCGCCGTACTCGTTGCCGAGGTCCCGGATCTCCGTAGCCAAAGGCTCTTCGAACTCCGTGGGCAGAGGTCCGTTGCCGACACGGGTGGTATACGCCTTGACAACGCCGATCACCGAATCGAGCTCCTTGGGCGCTATTCCGACCCCGGTGGCGGCACCGCCAGAGGTGGTGCTGCTCGACGTCACGTAAGGATAAGTGCCGTGATCGATGTCCAGGAGCGAGCCCTGTGCGCCCTCCAGCAACACCGCGGCCCCGCCGGAAATCGCGCGATGGATCCTGAGTCCCACGTCTTCGGCCAGTGGCAGCAGCCGTTTCGTGAAGCGCTCGAGCACGTCCAGGGTGTAGCCGACATCCGCGAGCTTTGATCCCGACGTCGCGAGCTGGATGTTGGCGTGGGCGACTCCGCGCTCGACGAGCTTCGTCAATCGTTCCGGATTCCGCAGGTCGAGAACGCGAATTCCACGGCGACCGTACTTGTCCTCATACGCCGGCCCGATGCCGCGCCCCGTGGTCCCGATCTCCTTGCTGGCAGAGCTTTGCTTGTCGACGAGCTTGTGGTA
Source organism: Gemmatimonadales bacterium (assembly GCA_038322455.1). GTDB lineage: Bacteria > Gemmatimonadota > Gemmatimonadetes > Gemmatimonadales > Gemmatimonadaceae > UBA4720. The sequence goes on from JBBQFZ010000013.1 coordinate 19,818, forward strand.
AGGCAGGACGAGATGCGCGCGGTCGCTTACGTAGAGGCGGCCCTCAACGTCAATTCCGTCCGTGACGAGCTCGTCTATCTCCGAGAACAGCGTTTCGACGTCGAGCACTACGCCATTGCCGATCGCGCACCGAACTCCCGGGTGCAGAATCCCGCTCGGGATCTGGTGCAGCACGAAGGACCGTTCGCCAATGTGCACGGTGTGCCCGGCGTTTGCCCCGCCCTGGTAGCGAACGACCCAATCCGCGCGCTCTGCCAGCACGTCGACGAGCTTTCCTTTGCCTTCGTCGCCCCACTGGGCGCCGACGACGACGATCGTGCGCGTTTTCGAATCGAACATCGCTCTTGGGCCGGAAGATATTGCGGAGGGAAAAGCAAACGCCCCGACAGCGTCGGGGCGTTGGTTCAATCTACCTTTCCGGGGTCCTCTGTCAACGTTCGGCGGGAGGAGGCGGGGGGACGACGTCCGCCACGCGAGGCGAATCGTCATGGCGTACGACGCTCCGGATGGGCAGCACGACGGTAAAAGTGGATCCCTTGCCGAAGACGCTCTCCGCGAAGACGTGTCCGCCGAGCGCGTCGACCAGCTTTCGCGTTATGCTGAGGCCAAGGCCCGTCCCCCCGAACTCACGCGTCCGGGATTGATCAACCTGACGGAAATCATCCCACATCGACTCGAGGTCAGATTCCTTGATCCCAATGCCCGTGTCGCGAACGTCGAAGCGGAGATCCTCATCGTCCTTGGAGATCGTCACCCAGATACCGCCCTTGTGGGTGAACTTGGCTGCATTCGAGAGAAGATTGAGGAGAATCTGCTTTACCTTGGTGCGGTCGGTATGAAGCGTCAGCTTCTTCGGCGGCATCTCCACATTGAACGAAAGCGATTTTTTCTTGACCAGCGGCTCGATCTGCTGTGAGATCTCGGTAACGATGTCGGCGAGGGTGACGTCGTCGAGATGGAGCGGCATGCGGCCCGCCTCGATCTTTGCGAGGTCGAGTATGTCGTTGATGAGCGCGAGGAGATGCTGCGCCGCGCTCTGAATGCGGCTGAGCCCCTCTTCCTGGCGTGGCGTCAGTTCGCCGTAGATGCGATCGAGCATGAGCGACGCGTATCCAATGAGGGCGTTGATCGGCGTGCGCAGCTCGTGCGACATGCTGGCGAGAAACTCGGATTTCAATCGATTGGCTTTTTCGAGCTCGCGCGACTGCCACTGTAGCCGGGTGTTCTGCTCGGCGAGGTCAGCCGTCGCCGCGCCAATGCGCTCCTCCAGCTGGCTGGAGAACGTTTTGAGCTCGTCGTAAAGACGCTCGTTCTCGGCCTGCTCGGTGAGATCGTGGAGCACCGAGACGATCGCCAACGGCTCGCCGCGGCGGTTGAGGATCTTTCCCGAGACGACCTCGACCGGCAGCTCCACGCCAGTGTCGGGAATGCGCAGCTTCATCTGCTCGCGTCGTCCGATGGCGGGGCTGATGGTGAAGTCCGAAATGAACGTGGTGAATTGTGTGTCGTTCGCCTGGACCATCGCGGATCTTTCCCATCTCTCGCTATCGCCAGCCTCGAACAGCTGCTCCGCCTGCTTGTTCATGAGGATGATGTTGGAACGGTCGTCAGTGACGAGAATCGGATCGGCGACGTTCTCGAGAATGAGATTCAAGCGATCGCGCTCGCGCTTGGCGTCGATCTCGGCCAGTCTGACACGCTGTACCTGGCGCTCGAGCTCGTTGGCGGCGCGGCGAAGATCAGTGACATCGCGCAGGACGGAAACGGTCGATCCCACCTGACTGATCTCCACTCCGCCCAGATCGTGCGTCAGTACTTCGAAGAGAAGGTCCGTTCCCTCGTCCGGGTCGACGAGATTCAGCTCACGCGATCCGGCCGTCTCGTTGGGCCCCATCGCCGCCTTCGAGAGGTGCGAGGTGAAAAGAAGGTTGTTGATCTCCACCGCCCTGCGCCGGCCTTCCGAATCCTTGTCGTCCGTCGACAGCAGGTGCTCGGCGCGCTTGTTCTGGACGACAATGTCATGTTCCGCGTTGATGATCACGATCGGGTCCGGGAGCGAGTTCACTATCGCCGTCAACATCTCGCGCTGCTGGTCGAGCCGGCCAGTGGAGAGACGAAATTCCTCGACCGCTGCCATACGTGCCAACACCGGCCCCGCGAGCGAGGTCGCGTGCATCACCGCGGCGAGCGTGTCATCATCAACCGACGCTTCTATCAGAGCGACGCCACCCGGTGCGTACCCGAACTTGCGTCTCCTTTCCACGGCGTTCCGGCGCCGCACCTGGCAGCCACTGAGCTGGACCAGATCGAGCTCCGCCTCGTTGAGCAAGTGCGGAGCGCCCCGGTACTGCGGTTGCGGAAAGGGAATGGCGGTCCATTCGCCGAACGGGATCCCCGGCAGGGGCGCAGCGCCGTCGCAGCTCACCGGATAGAGCGACAGCGCCGCGACGACGATCGGATTCGAGAGGTCGTCCGTCGTAAGCGAGATCGCTGGAGGAGGAGCGTCCTCGAACCCGATGCTGGCCGTCCCTACGAAACGACGCGGCGGGCTATCGAGGGTTATGGCAATCGCCCGCCGAGCGCCGAGGATGTCGGCGATCTGGGCGATCATGAAGGTCGCCGCCGTAACGAAGTCTGGTGCTTCGGAGATTGCGGAGAGCAGCTCTGCGAGCCGCTCTCCGGTGAGTTGCGGGCTGGCTGCTACCGCTTCCCTGTCACGCCTCGAGTCGCTCAAGGCGCCGCTTCAGATCAGCATTTTCCGATCGCATGCGATCGAGTTCGTCCGACGCACCGGCGCCGATGTCGCGCGGGCGTGAGCCTGGGGCGGTGAGTCCGACTGCCTCGGAATACTTCAGATAGGTATCGATGGATGCCACGACGATACGCGCTTCGACCGTCACCAGCTCGATCCCGACCAGCGAGACGCGAACCCAGGCGTCGATGACAATGCCCTTGTCCAGAACGCGATCAAGGACGTCGATGAGCGAGCTGCCGCTCGGGGACCGTTCAACTGCCATGTCGTGACTCCTGGTTGCCTGTTGCCGAGTCGGCGTGAGAAGTGTGCGGAATAGCCGGAGCGGCGGGCTCCGGCGTGCGAAGGCGCGGATCGTAACGCCACCAGTTCATTCCAATCTGCTCGGCTTTGTCGATGGAGCAGATCAGCAGACGAATCTGGATCGTGAGAAGCTCGACGTTGGCGAGGTTGATCTTGATGTCGCCGACGACAACGAGGCCCTTGTCCAACACGCGATCCAGGATGTCGACCAGACCATAGGTGCGCGACGGGGATACTAAGTCAGCCAAGCAGTCGTCTCCGTTCGGCTCGTCGCCGTGTTAGCGTAACTTTCCTAGGGGGCCCAGGTCTATCTGGAGATCGTCATCGCTCAAGCCGAAGATCCCCTTCATGTCCTGCATTCGGTCGTTGAGGCGGAGTAACGCGACACCTAGACGCTCGACCTCTTCGTCGCTCAGATGTCCTCCCTCCATTCGCCGAACTGCCTGGTGCTCTAGGACCTTACGCAATACCTCAATCAACGTCAAGACGAGTCGGGCGAGCCCGTTCTCGATTTTATCCGGGTCCGTATTGAGACGAGGAGGCAGGCGCTCGGCAACGGTCTCCAAAGGCGCCATCGAAGCGCCTTTCGGGGCGTCGAGACTCGCTACGACCTGATTCTCCATCGTCGATCCCGAAGACTCGGCGGGCACCGGCGGAAAATCGGCCGGCGGACGCGCCGGGATCCTCGCTCCCTGACCGCCTTCGTCGCGCCGAAGCGCGGTCTCCACGGCGGTCAGCAAGAGACCAATGTCGAGCCGCACGAGATCGATATCGGCGACGGCGAGCATGACCTCCCCTTTGAGCACCACGCCCTTGTCGAGGACGTGACTGAGGAGATCCGCGAGATCGAGCCGATCGTCGCCGAAGATATCCAGCTCGCTCACTCGGACCTCTCCCCGACGAAATGATACGCCGGCCACGGTCCGGTGAAATCGAACTTGAACCCCGATGGCTCGTACTTGTTGACCATCGCCGTCAGCGCGCGCTGGAACTCGACAACGCGCGCCGGGGCGACGAGGAACGAGGAGTTCAGAATCGCGCGCCCCTGTTCCCGGGCCGCACCCGAGTTAACCGGCTGCTCGCGCACGGTCTCCAGTGAGGCGCCGCGCAGCGCATCGTAAATCTCCGTGGCTGCCTGAGCGGCCACGTCGCGGCCGGCATCACGGCGAAGATTTTCCAGTTTCCGCTGTAGCAGATATCTCTGCCCCGGCGAAGCCTTGGCGGCTTCCGCTTCCAGCCCCGTCAGCTCCGCGTTGTGCTCGGCGAGATGATCCTTGAAGACGCCTGGCTGCACGTATACGCGAACGATGAATTCTCTCCCATCGCCAATGCGCTTGAAGGTACGGCGGAGCTCGCTCGTTCGGTCGGAGAGCATCGACTTTACCGCGTTGGCGTCGCGGAAAAGCGTCCACATCGGAAATGGGATCACGGCGCCCGCGTCGGACGCCCAGGTGAGCACGCGATCGTGAGCCGCCGCACGGGCGCTAACCCAGTCGACATCGGCGGTCAGCGCTTCGACTTTCTCTGGCGCGTAGTCGTCCGCGCTCACGGAAGTCACGAGAGCCGAGACATCGCCATTTGGAATCAGAGAGACGGCACCGCCCTCGATTCCGGCCGGGGCAGTCGCCGTATCGACCGACGATGCGACAACGCCATACACGTAGCAAACGCGCTCGCTCATCGGGTCGCCGCTCTGGCGCGACTACTCGGTCTCGTCGTCTTCGGCGACGCGCACGGGTCCACCACTGGTGGACATCCCGAACTTTTCACGCCATTCGCGGACGTCGCGAAGCTTCTGCATGACTTCGGCTTCGCGTCGCAGGTACTCGGGATCGTCGATCTCGCCGGTCTCCAGCTTGAGCTGCAGCTCCATCAGCTCCTCCTTGATCGGAGTATCATCCGTGAGCTGCTCACGAACGACGCGGTCCACCTTGTCGAGTGTCCACCGCGTTCCGTAGATCGGCCCGAGGAAGGGCGCGAGTAAGATGCTGGAAAGAAGTCCCATGGATGGTCAGACCGGGGTCAGGTCGCCTTCTCCAGCTTGAGCTTGATCGTAACGAAGTTGTACGGAGGCCACGGGCCAGTGTATTTGAAGGTGAGCAGGTCTTCGTACTGCCTGCTGATCGCCTTCACTCGCTCGTCGAACGGCTTCTCCGCATTCCTGTCGACCAGGAACGCGGAGTTGAGGATCATCCGGTCGCCGATGACCTTGTTGCTGCGGCTCGCGACGGAGACGTCCTTGAGCTGCTCGTGCACGTCGGTGACGTAACGGTTGCTCGCTTCTTCCATCGCCGCTTCGACGAGACGGCCAAGCTGCATCCGCGCGAAGTATGTCGACGACGCGGCGTTGCGCGTGATCTCATCCTTGAGCCGCCGGATCTCGTCGTTGTCGCGCTCGATCGCGGCGACGACTTTGTCGCGATCCCAGAGGATCTTGAGCCCGAACTCGATCTTGTCCTGCATCTTCTCGAGCACATCGGTGAACGCCTGGTAGGTCGAGTTGAGCAGGGCGAGCACGTCTTTCTCGGAGCGAAACACCGTTCCGAACGACATTGGGATCAGCGTGAACTCGCGCATCACCGTCTCGTTCACGAACTCGTGCGCGAGAACGTTCTCGCGGGTGGGATCGTAGATAACGATCGGGGTATCGCTGACCACCGCGCAGAGATCCTGGTGGTTGACGGTATAGACCCGGGCACCCCCGCCGATGCCTATCTCGCCGAAATCCCTGGATCGATCGAGACGGATGATGCAGTAGACGTACTTACCCTCGCCAGTGTCGGCTGGAGTAGCGTCCGGTTTTGTCGCCGCGTTTTCGCCTGGGGTCATGTTATGAGAAGATCAATGGTCATTTCATGGCTGCCACGAATATCCAGACACCGATCGTAAAGCCGATTCCGATCTTGAGTGCGGTCGACACAACGCGACCGATGAGTGCGCCCTGTGCTACGCGACTGGCATCCCCTGCAGACGCGCCACCGGTCAGCTCCGCCACGAGCGCGCCGCAGAATGATCCTACGAAGGCGCCTATGATCGGCCCGACGATCGGGACGGGAAACCCGACGAACGCCCCGATCATCCCGCCAATGATCGCACCCCAGCCGGCGCGGCGCGAGCCTCCGTATTTCCTCGCGTAGCGGCCAGTCATCGTGAATTCGAGAAGCTCCGCCACGAGAGCCAAAACGGCCACCGCCACCAGCGTGAACCAGCCAATCCGGTCGCCTGGAACGATGAGGTTATACGTTACGGCCGAAGCCACCATTATCCAGAGTCCAGGGAGGCCCAGGACGATCAGGATAAGTGACAACAGGATTACGCAGCCAAGAATCAGTAGTGCCATCAGGCCAGTTCCGTCGTTAGGGCCGAAAGCAGCGTGCTTGCTTCGGCGACGCCGCTCCCGGTCAATGCATTGGAAGTATCGCGCCGCGTGTGTATGCGCGCGAGAGTGGACAGAGTTCCTCTGCTCAGCGTAACCGCCTGGAGCCCTCTGTCGGAAAACGCCATGCTGTCCGCCAGGATCCCGGGAATGAATCGTCCGGGAGAGAGATTCAAAGCCATCGCGGTCGAAACGGCTAGAGTTGCGGCCGCGATTTCGAGCGGACGCGGACCGGTATACATGAGCCGCCAACCGCCCGCGTCGTCGATCGTGTCGCAATTGAGCACCATTGTTCCCGGGCTCGCGCGCGCCGCCCACACCCGAGCTCCCGCCAACCCGAGCTCTTCACCGCTCGTGATCAGCACACCGAGATCTCGCACGGACGATGCCGACGCGGCTGCGAGGAGAACCGCGGCGACGCCGCTGGCGTTGTCCACCGCTCCCGGCGAGTCATCGCGAACCCAACAGAAGATCGACGGAAGGGCGGCGAGTACCGCCGCGATCCGGAGCGCCGGCCACGCAGCCGTAACATCGATGGAGTCGCGGAGCGACAGCAGCAGGACGATCGTCGAAAGAACGGTCACAGCACCCAGCGCAATCGAGCTCGCGATTCGAACGAGCATCGGCACCGTTTGCGATTTTGAGTCGAGGTGGGCGGCCAGCCACACGGTTGGACTTCCGCGTCCAGCTTCGAGATTCACCGACGTGGCGCGCTGAATTGGCAGCGCCGAGATCCAGCGGCGCTTGGCGTCGCCGGAAGCCAGGAGCAGCGCGATGTACAAGGCTGATCCGACGGCCAGTGCGATGACGGGACCTTCATGCGTTGCCATACGTGCAACGAGAAGAATTGTTGCGGCCTGCGCCGCCGCCGCGACTGGGACACCCCACCGTCCCGGCCACTGGGAGTATTCGAATGGTCGTTCCACGCACACGAAACCGGCGCGCTCGAGCTCATGCACGCACAAAGCCCGCGCGCCTGCTTCCTCCGGACTACCAGCGATCCTCGGCGCTTCCGAGAGCCGTCGCACGAGATCCTTCGCGCGCTGAACGAGCTCGGCGTCGGCCACTGTTCGGCCTAGTCGAGTCCCATTTTCTTTTTCACCGTCCCCATCGTCTTGCTCGCGACCGATCGCGCGTGCTCGGCGCCCCTGTTCAACACGTCAGCGACTTGATTCGGGTTCGCTGCAATCTCCTTTGCGCGGGCCCGAATTGGATCCAGCTCCGTCTGCATCGATTCGAGGAGAACTCTCTTGCAGTCGAGGCATCCCCAGCCCGCCGTTCTGCATTGAACCGCGACGTGCTCTACGGTTGCAGGCGGACTGAACGCCTTATGCAGATGGTAGATGTTGCACACCTCCGGCGTTCCCGGATCGGTTCGCCGCACACGCGCCGGATCGGTGACCGCGGGACGCAGCTTCTCCCAGATCGACGACGGTTCCTCGAGCAGGTCGATCGTGTTGCCCAGCGACTTGGACATCTTCGCCTGGCCATCGAGGCCCATGATGCGCCGCGTGGGGGTAAGCAGCGGCTGCGGCTCCGGAAAGAATCCCGGTGGCGCGACCGCGCCTGGAAGGCGCTCGACGGCGGGAAGGGGGGGGTCGAATCTTGCGTTCCACTTCCGCGCTATCTCGCGCGACAGCTCGAGGTGCTGCACCTGATCCTCACCGACAGGAACGAGGTCAGCGAGATATAGAAGAATATCGGCCGCCTGGAGCACCGGATAATTGAGCAAGCCGGCAGGAACACTCTCTTCGCGGCTCGCCTTGTCCTTGAACTGCGTCATGCGCTCGAGCTCGCCGAGGGGCGTGAGAGTGTTGAATATCCACGCCAGCTCGGTATGTTCCGGGACCTTCGATTGCACGAACAGCGTGCATTTCGCGGGGTCCAGTCCCGCGGCAAGCAGCGACAGCGCCATGTCCGCCGTCCGGGTGCGAAGATCCGCCGGCTCGTACGGAAGCGTGATCGCATGATAGTCGACGATGCAGAAGAACGACTCGTATTTGCGCTGCAGATCAACCCAGTTCTTTACGGCTCCGAGGTAGTTTCCGATGTGCAGAGAGCCTGAGGGCTGAATGCCGCTGAAGATGCGGGACATTGCGCGAAATTAAAGAGCGTGAGAGAGGAGTTGCAAGCAATTTCAGTAACTGATCGAGACAATGAAGAGCTCCTCGACGTCGCGCTCGAGGCCGCTCGCGCGGCAGCTTCCGTCATTCGCGATGCCACGTCTACGCGCGAAAAGCTCGTCTGGGAGTCCAAGGGACGATCCGACTTCGTCAGCGCGGTGGACAAAGCCTCCGAGCAGCGAATTGTCGAAATCGTCGGGCGTAGACTGCCAGATGCCCTCATGCTCGGCGAGGAGCTGAGCCCAAACGCGCTCTCCCACAGCGGAATTGTCGTCATCGCGGATCCGCTGGACGGCACGACGAATTTTCTTCACGGATACCCGGAATACGCCGTGTCGATCGGCGTCGCACGCGAGGGCGAGATATGTGCCGGCGTCGTGCTCAATGTCCCGCGCGGCGAGGAATTCACCGCGGTCAGGGGTGGCGGCGCATTCTTGAATGGCGCACGAATCAGGGTCTCGGGCCTCCGGGAACCGGGTCGCGCGCTGATAGGAACGGGGTTTCCCTTCCGGACGGTCGAACAGCTGCCAACTTACGTCACGCAGTTCAGCTTGGTGGCGGCAGGCACCGCTGGGATTCGTCGAGCGGGGGCCGCCGCGCTCGATCTGGCTAGCGTCGCGTGCGGAAGGTTCGATGCGTTTTGGGAGCTGACCCTCGCGCCGTGGGACGTCGCCGCCGGTATGTTGCTGGTGCAGGAAGCTGGGGGAGTCGTCAGTGATCTGGTCGGCAATCCGGCTCGACCGATCGGCGGGGCACTCGTTGCCGGCAATCCCGCGATGCACGCGTGGCTGTTGCAAACCGTGCGGCGCGCCAACGTTAGCCAAAAGGAACCGATCGAATGAAGCTGGTGGAATGCGTTCCCAACTTTTCCGAGGGCAGAAGGCCCGACGTGATCCACGCGATCCGCGATGCAATCGCGGCGGTGGAAGGAGTGTCGGTGCTCGACGTGTCTTCCGATCCTTCACACAACCGGTCGGTCATCACCTTTGTCGCACCTGTCGAGTCGGCGGTCGACGCGGCATTCGCCGGCATTCGAGCGGCAAGCGAGCGCATCGATCTCTGCAAGCACTCGGGCGAGCATCCCCGTATTGGCGCGACCGACGTCGTGCCCTTCATTCCACTCGAAGGATCCACGATGGAAGATTGCATCGCGTTGGCGCGCCAGCTTGGGGAGCGCGTCGGGCGCGAGCTCAAGATTCCCGTCTATCTCTACGAGCGTGCGGCCACCACGCCGGCGCGCGAGAATCTTGCCGACGTTCGTCGGGGGGAATTCGAAGGGCTGCGCGAAGAGCTGGGAAAGAATCCGGCACGCAATCCGGACTTCGGGCCGTCAGAGATCCACCCGACCTGCGGGGCGACCGCCATCGGAGCCCGCCCCTTCCTCGTTGCGTACAACGTATACCTCGGCGCCGCCGCGAATTTGCCGATCGCCAAGAACATCGCGAAGGCGGTGCGCGGATCGTCGGGCGGATTCAAGTACGTGAAGGGACTGGGGCTCGAGGTCGACGGACAGGCACAGGTCTCGATGAATCTCGTCGACACGGAAAAGACTCCCCTCCACACCGCATTTGATTTCGTGAAGATGCGGGCAGAATCGGAGGGCGCGCCCGTTACGTGGAGCGAGATCGTCGGCCTCGTTCCCGAACGCGTGCTGTTCGATGCGGCGGTAAGCCACCTCCAGCTGCGCCAGTTCACGCCGAAGCAGGTGCTCGAGCGCCAAGTGCGCGAGGTCATGAGCGGTGGCGACAGCGTGGGTGGATTTCTCGCTTCGGTCGCGTCTTCGAATCCGGTTCCCGGCGGAGGGAGCGTCGCCGCGCATGCCGGCGCGCTAGCCGCGGCGTTGGCACAAATGGTTGCTGGTCTGACCGTCGGCAAGAAGAAATACGCCGGGGTAGAAGGCGAGATGAAAGAGGTCGCACTGACTGCGGTGGCGCTGGGGAACACCCTCGCCGCGCTCGTAAAGCGCGATGCGGACGCGTACGCGCTCGTGTCAGATGCCTACAAGCTGCCCAAGGAGCCGGCCGATGCGGCGGCCCATCGCGCCAAAGCGGTGACGGCGGCATTGCTCAGGGCCGCAGAGGTACCGCTCGAGACGGCGCGCGCGTCAGTCGAGGTGGCGCGGCTCGCGTCGGTCGTCGCCGATAAGGGAAACACGAATGCCGTGACGGATGCCGGCGTCGCCGCGCTTCTGGCCCACGCAGCCTGCAAGGGCGCGGCGTACAACGTCCGCGTCAACGTCCAGGCGCTGGACGACAAGTCGGAGGGCGAGGGCCTGGTGAGGGAAGCGCGGCAGCTCGTGAAACAGGCGGCCGATTTCGCCGCCAAAGCCACGGACGCGGTGGAGCGGGCCCTCTCGGGATGATGCGTTCTCGCGCAACCTCGTTTGTGGCCGGCGCTCGAGTGTTGTTTGTGCTTTCGCTGCTGTTCCTGGGCGGCGTTGCCGGTGCGCAGGGCGCCGTGGTCGTGCCCGCGGCCCTCCTGGGCAGCTGGGAAGCAATCAGTCGCTCCGAAGCCGGGCTGGGGTCCACGATCGCATTCGCGCCCGACAATACCCTGACGTTCACGATGGGCGCGATGGTCGACATGAGCTATCGGCGCAGCGGCGACTCGCTCTTCGTGACCAGTCCTGACGGCAATTTGGCCCCCGCCAGAATCGTCATCGTCCACGATACGCTAGTCGTCACGCGAAACGGCCGCGAGCAGCGCGAGACCCGCATCGGTGTCGCTCTGAGCGACAATGCGCTCGTGGGTAAGTGGACGTATCTCCACTACACCGGAGTTTCGGCATACGAGGAATACACCGCGGCCGGCGCCTACCATCTGCGAGTTCCAATCCGCACGCTACAGGGTAATTACACGGCATTCGGCGACGCGGCGATGCTGCACCTCATGGGAGATGGAGGCGGCGATCGGAACGTAAAGTTTTCGGTTGTTGGCGACACGCTCCAGCTGAGTTGGGACGGTCAGAAGAGCAGATATCTGAGAGCGCTACCGCTACCCCGGTAACGCGGTCAGCACGCGGGGGCCGTTCTCGGTAATCGCGATCGTGTGCTCGAAATGCGCCGAGCGTGTGCCGTCGACGCTCACCACCGTCCAGCGGTCCGGCATGGTGCGAGTTCCCGGACTACCGACGTTCACCATCGGCTCGATGGCGATCGTAAGCCCCGGCACCAGTCGAACCCCGCGCTTCGGCTTCCCGTAGTTGGGCACCTGCGGGTCCTCGTGGAAACCCACGCCGATCCCGTGACCGACGAGGTCACGCACGACGCTGAATCCCGCGGCCTCGACCACGCCCTGCACCGCCGCGCCAATGTCGCCCAGGTGATTCTCGGCGGTGGCGGCCTCGATGCCCGCGGCCAGGGCCTTCCTGGTCACGTCGAGAAGCTTCCTCGATTCCTCGTCGACTTTCCCAACCGCGACCGTGGTCGCCGAGTCGGTATAGTAGCCCTCGAGCCTCACGCCGATGTCCAGAGAGATGATGTCGCCGTCTTCGATGACGCGCTTCTTCGAGGGGATCCCGTGGACGATCTCCTGATTGATCGAGGTGCAGATGCTCGCCGGGAAATTGTAGAGTCCCTTGAACGCTGGCGTAGCGCCGGGATGGCTGCGGATGAAATCGTCGGCGATCTTGTCCAGATCCATTGTGGTCATGCCGGGCCGCACGCTCTCCTCGAGCACGCGCACGGTAGCGGCGAGTATTTCGCCGCCACGCGCCATTATCTCGATTTCTCGCGCCGATTTGATCTGGATCATCCGTTGAGCGCCTCGATCGCACGGGCCGTCACTTCGTCCACCGGGGCGTCCGCATCGATCTTGAGAACTTTCATCTTGTTGTCCCCATACCAATCTATAACGGGCGCGGTCTGGGTCCGATACACGTCGAGCCGATTGCGCACGGCTTCGGGCTCGTCGTCCTTTCGGCGCACCAGCTTGCCGCCGCACTTCTCGCAGTCGGCGCCCGGATCGCGGCCCTTATAGGGGGTCTGGCAGCCCTCGCAGACGGTGCGAGTACTCAGCCGCTTCACGAGCTCGTCGTCGTCGATGTCGAACAGCAGGATCTTATCCACCTTCTTCCCGATCTCGCCCAACATGACGCCGACGCCTTCGGCCTGAGGCACCGTGCGGACCGCGCCGTCGAGTATCGCTCCCTTGGCAGTGGCGGGCGACGTCATCACGTCCTGGAGGATGCCGAGGATGACCGAATCGGGGACAAGATCGCCGCGGTCCATGTAGGCCTTGGCCTCGCGTCCGCGCTGGGTACCATCGCGCAGGGCCGCGCGGAGCACATCGCCGGTGGCAATCTTCGGAATTCCAAGGCGCGTAGCAAGTCGATCTGCCTGTGTTCCCTTCCCGGCGCCTGGTGGTCCCAACAGAACGATGATCATGATCGAAGCCCGGCTAAAAAAGCTCGAGGGGCGGGTCAGCTACCTCAGTAGCCGCCGCCACTCTGCTGGCGACCCCGGAAGCGGACGCGGCCCTTTTTCATGAAGCCGTCGTACTTACGGAGAAGCAGATGCTGGTTTACCTGCGCCAGCGTATCGAGCGCGACACCCACCACGATCAGAAGCGACGTTCCGCCGAAGCGGAATGGGACGTTGATCATGTCGGCGATGAACACCGGCAAGAGCGCGATGAAGGTGAGGAACAGCGCGCCGGGGAACGTTATGCGCGACACGACGTGATCGATGTACTCAGCCGTCTTGGCGCCCGGCTTCACGCCTGGAATGAAGCCGCCCTGCTTCTTCAGGTTTTCGGAGATGTCGACCGGGTTGAAGATGATCGACGTGTAGAAATAGGTGAAGAAGACGATCAGGATCGCCGTGAACACATAGTACAGCCAGGTGCCCGGCTGGAAGTATTCCGAGATTATCCGCGCATTCTCGTTGCCGCTGAATTGCGCGATGGCGCCCGGCACGACAATCACCGACGAAGCGAAGATGATGGGCATCACGCCAGCGGCGTTGACGCGGAGCGGGATGAAATTCTTTGCGGCCTCGCGCTGTCGCCCGCGGGCCATGGTCCGCTGGGGGATCTGGATCATGACCCGGCGCGCCGCGATCGTAATTGCGATGGTGCCTGCAACCACGCCGACCATGACGAGACCGAGCACGACGAGCGAAAACGGTCCGACGGCCTGAGTCTTAATGAAGCCGAAGGTGCCGAATATTCCCGGCCAGAAGCGCTCGACGATCGAGAAGAAAATGATTAGCGAGGCCCCGTTGCCCAGGCCCCTCTCTGTGATCTGCTCGCCGAGCCACATGACGAACATCGCGCCGGTGATGAGCACGATCATCATCTGCAGCTTGAAGCCAAAGCCGGGATTGACGACCGCGTTCTCGAGCGACGCGGTGAACAGCGAGAAGCCCCAGCCCTGCACCGCGGCCAGGACGACGGTGATATAACGCGTCCACTGGGTGACCGTCTTTCTGCCTTCCTCGTCCTTCTGCATCTTCTCGACGGTCGGAATGACCACTCCGGCGATCTGCATGAAGATGCTGGCGGAGATGTAGGGCATGATCCCGAGCGCGAACACCGTCGCGTGCGAGAGCCCCCCTCCAACGAACAGGTCGTACAGACCCAGCAGCCCGCCCTTTCCCTTGTTGGCGAAGAAATCTGTCAGGGCTACCACGTCGATGCCGGGGGCGGTGATGTGCGCGCCCACCCTGTAGATCACCAGACACAGGAGCGTGAACATGATCTTGTCCCGCAACTCCGGCGTGTTGTAGATATTGCTTACTGCCGCCGCGGGGGCTGATTGAGCCATTAGTTCTCTACTCGGCCCCCGGCCGCTTCGACTTTCTGACGGGCGCCAGCGCTCATCTTGATTCCGCGCACGATGATGCCCTTTCCGGCATCTCCATTGGCGAGAAGCTTTGCTGGACCCTTACCCTTTCGAATCAATCCCGCTTCGGTCAAAGTATCCTCGGTCACTTCCGACCCCTTTGGCAAGCGCGTAAGATCGTCGAAGCTGACGACCTGATTCACTACACGAAAGATATTCGTGAATCCACGCTTTGGGATGCGGCGCGTCATCGGCATCTGTCCGCCCTCGAACTGCGGCTTTCCGCCTCCCGGGCCGTGATGGCCGGATCTCGCCTTGATGCCCTTGTGTCCCTTGCCGGAAGTCTTTCCGGTGCCGGATCCCGGACCACGTCCGAGTCTCTTGCGATTCCGGTGCGATCCCGGTGCGGCAGCGAGGTTGTGGAGCCCGATGTGCTCGACCGCGCCCTTCTCGCTCTTCTCTTTGGTTTTGTTTGCCACTCTTTAATCCTCTACCGGCGTCACTTCGACGAGATGACGCACGTGCTTGATCTGTCCGCGCAGGGCGGGTGAATCCTGCTTTATGACTACAGCCTGGTGATTCCGGAGGCCCATCGCCTCGAGAGTCCTGCGCATCCGCCACGAGTGGCCGATCGCGCTTCTCACCTGCTTGATCCGAACCTTTCCTTCGGTGATGGTTTCCTTCGGGGTCGTCTTCGGACCACGAGTGTTCCACCACACGTGTGTTCTAGCCATGCGCGGCCTCCTTTGACTTGGCGCGCGAGCGGTAGCCGATGCTCGACACTTCGAGTCCGCGCTCGCGAGCGATCTGCTCCACCGTAGTCAGCTGCTGCAGTCCGTCCAGCGCGGCCAGCACCATGTTGTGCGGGTTGGTCGAGCCCAGGCTCTTGGTGAGAATGTCGGCGATGCCGGCGCACTCCATGATCGCGCGCACTGCTCCGCCGGCGATCACACCAGCTCCGGGCGCCGCGGGCTTCATCAGAACTTTCCCCGCGCCGTGCGACCCGACGACTTCGTGCGGAATCGTTCCGCCCGTCATAGGGATGCTCACCATGTTGCGACGCGCTCCGTCAACGGCCTTGCGGACCGCTTCGGAAACCTCGTTCGCCTTGCCGGTCGCGAAACCGACGCGACCCTGCCCGTCCCCAACAGCGACGAGCGCGTTGAAGGAGAAGCGGCGTCCGCCCTTCACGACCTTCGCAACGCGGTTGATGGCGATCACGTTCTCGACGAGCTCGCTTCCACCATCGCCCCGGCCGCCGTCGCGGTCACGGCCTTTGCCGCCACCATCGCGGCGTCCACCACCGCCGCCACCGCCACCGCCGCGTGAGCCGCCCTGGCCACCACCGCCCGGGCCACCGCCGCCGCCCTGTCCACCACCGGGGCCGCCGCGACCGCGACCACCGCCGGGCCCACCACGACCACCGCCGCCACGACCGCCGCGTCCACCGGCGCCACCACCGCTGCGAGCGCTACCGCCGGTTCGCGGACGCTCCTGTGCTGGCTGCTCGGATGGGGCCGCTGCTGCTTCGGGATTCTCGTTGTCTGCCATTTATTAGAACTCCAACCCGCCTTCGCGGGCTCCGTCGGCCACACCCTTCACGCGGCCGTGATATTTGTATCCAGCTCTGTCGAAGACGACGCGCGTTACGCCGGCATCTTTTGCCTTCGCAGCGAGACGCTTCCCTACCTCGACCGATCTCTCGGTCGGCTTGCCCTCGAGACCCGAATCGGTCACGGTCATGATCGTGCGCTGCGCGGCGTCATCCACCAGCTGCGCATAGATGTGCTTGATGGAGCGATAGATAACGAGCCGTGGACGCTCCGCGCTTCCAATCACCTTTGTCCGTAAACGGAAATGACGGCGCGTACGCAGCTGATCGCGCGACTTCGGTCTGGCCATTTTGGGCATTACTTGGCTCCCGCCTTACCGGCTTTGCCTGCTTTGCGGCGGACCTGCTCGCCAACGTATTTGATTCCCTTGCCCTTGTACGGCTCGGGTGGCCGGATGCTGCGGATCTCCGCGGCGACCTGGCCGACGACTTCCTTGTTCGCGCCCTCGATGATAACGGACGTAGGCTGAGGTGCGCTCAGCTTGATTCCCTTGGGCGCCTCGTACTTCACCGGGTGGGAAAATCCAAGCGCCAGCTGCAGCCCGTACGGGCGCGCCTCCGCCTTGTATCCAACGCCGACGAGCTCCAGCTCCTTCCTGAATCCCTTCGTCACGCCTTCGACCATGTTGGCCACCAGCGTGCGGCTCAGCCCGTGAAGCGACTTGTGAAAATCCTCATCATCCGGGCGCTCGACGACGATCGTGTCGTCCTTGAGCGTCACCTTCATCGTCGGGTGCAGCTCGCGTTCGAGCTCGCCCTTCGGGCCCTTCACGTGAACCTTGTTGCCGTCGATTTTCGCGGTGACTCCCTTCGGGATCGCCACCGGATGCTTTCCAATTCGTGACATCTCTCTCTATCTCCTTACCAGACCAGCGCGAGGAGCTCGCCGCCGGTGCGGGCCTGCCGCGCCTGGCGGTCCGACATCACACCCTGCGATGTGCTCAGAATCGCCATGCCGAGCCCGTTGCGAACCCGCGGAATCTCCGCGACCGCCACGTATTTGCGGAGCCCCGGCGTCGAGACGCGACGCATCTCGCGAATCACCGGCTGCCCCCCCTGCGCGTACTTGAGCACCACACGCAGCAATTGCCTGCCATTCTCGGTGTCGAGCGTCTTGTAATCCTGAATGAAGTTGTTCTCCTTCAGGATCTTCGCGATCTCCACCTTGAGCTTCGAAAGCGGCATGTCAACGCGACGGTGCTTCGCCCCGCAGGCGTTGCGGATTCGCGTGAGCATATCGGCTATCGGATCGGTCATACTCATTAAATGATCTTCCTCGTTCTACCGTATCCCCGAGGGGACGCGTAGAAATGAATGGGTTACCAGCTCGCCTTTCGGACGCCCGGGATATAGCCCGACAGCGCCTGCTCTCTGAAACAGATTCTGCAGAGCCCGAACTTTCTAAGAAACGCTCGCGATCTTCCGCAACGCCCGCAACGGTTGTGCTTTCGCACAGCGAACTTGGGTTTGCGCTTGCTCTTCTCCACCATGGCCTTACGCGCCATTACGGTCTCTCTTGGCTGTTGGTTGACACGTACTGCTGCGTTTGCGTGATGATCGGCTTGTCATCCCCACGGAATGGCACGCCGAGCTCGCGCAAGAGCGCGAACGCCTGGTCGTCCTTGTTCGTGGTCGTGACGAAGGTGATGTCCATCCCGTGGATCTGCTCGACCATGTCGTAGTTGATCTCCGGGAAGATCATCTGCTCCTTGACGCCGAGCGAGTAGTTGCCGCGCCCGTCGAATGAGCGCGTGTTGACGCCGCGGAAATCGCGAATCCGCGGGATCGCAACCGTGACGAAGCGGTCCAGGAACTCCCACATCCGGGCTCCGCGAAGCGTGACCGCGCAGCCAATCTCCTGTCCCTGCCTCAGTCCATAGTTGGCGATCGACTTCTTCGCCTTCTTCTTGACCGGACGCTGGCCGGTGATGATTGCCAGCTCGGTGACGACGGTATCCAGAATCTTCGCGTTCTTGATCGCCTCGCCCACTCCACAGTTGATCACGATCTTCTCGAGCGTCGGGATCTGGTGGTTGTTGGTGAAGCCGAACTGCGACCTGAGCCGATCCCTTACCGTCTTCTGGTAGTAGACGTGGAGGCGCGCCGGCGGGACCGGGAGGTCCTTGCCGGTGTGCTCAACCTGGACCTGCGGTTGAACCTCGCGCTTCTTCGCCTGCTTCTTCTCTTTGGTTGCCATTATCTGATTCCTGGCTTAGTGCACGCGGGGAATCGGTTCCCCTGTCTCGGCGCTGACGCGCTCCTTGGTCCTGCTGCGCTTCACGCCCTTGTCCTCGTCATACCGGGCCTTGGTGCGCGTCGGCGCTCCCGACCTGGGGTCCAGGAGCATCACATTCGATGAGTGCACCGGTGCCGGCGCCTCCCTGATCCCGGAAGTCTCGTCGGCCGTCCGCGCCTTGCGGTGCATCTTCACCAGGTTGATGCCCTCGATCAGCACTCTGCCCGTTTTCAGGAAGACGCGCATCACTTTGCCTTCCTTCCCCTTTTCCTCGCCGCGCATCACGCGCACGGTGTCACCCTTCGACACGTGCACTTTCATGCGCTTCGAGTTCTCGGCGTGCCTCGCGTGCAGGCGCGTCTTCGCGTTCTTTCGGTGTTTCAGTACTCTCACTTTACAGAACCTCTGGAGCGAGGGAGACGATCTTCATGTACTTCTTCTCGCGGAGCTCGCGCGCCACGGGACCGAAGATGCGGGTCGCCCGCGGCTCTCCCTGGTCGTTGATGATCACTACTGCGTTCTCGTCGAAGCGGATGTAGGAGCCGTCCTTGCGGCGGGTCTCCTTCGCGGTGCGCACAACCACTGCGCGCGCGACGTCCGACTTCTTGACTGTGCCATTTGGGAGCGCATTCTTCACGGCGACGATGACTACATCCCCGAGCGTGGCGTAGCGCCGGCGTGTGCCGCCCAGGACGCGGATCACGAGCGCAGTCTTCGCGCCCGAGTTGTCCGCTACCTTGACCACCGATTCCTGCTGGATCACTGGTCGTCTCCGTTATCGTGCACGTTCGATGATTTCGACCACGCGCCATCTCTTGTCCTTCGACAAGGGCCGGGTCTCCATGATGCGGACAGTGTCGCCCGTCTTGGCCTCGTTCTGCTCGTCGTGCGCTTTGAGCTTCTTCGTCCGGCGGACCATCTTGCCGTAAACCGGATGCTCCACTCTGCGCTCGATCGAGACCACCACGGTCTTCTCCATCTTGTCGCTCACGACCTTGCCCACTCGCGTCTTTCGCGAGGTGCGCTCGACCGCGGTTCCCCTCTTCTCCAATTCAGCCATTAAGCCCTCTTACTCGTCTTCCGACGGTTGGCAGCGGTAGCAGTCTTGCGCCCGCCCCTACCCGTCACACGTCTCGCCTTCACGCGCGTCGGCTCCTTGGCCTCCGCGATTCCAATGATCTTCTCCCGCAGCACGGTGTTGAGGCGCGCCACATCCCTCCGAATCACACGCAAGCGAAGCGGATCGTCGAGGGTGCGCGTGCCGGACGCGAGACGCAGGTTGAACCGCTCTCTCTCCAGCTCGGCGATGCGGGCATTGATGTCCCCCTCGCTCATCTCGCGAATGTCTTTAGCTAGCATCCGTGTGCGCCTCCTCTCGTTGCACGAACTTCGACTTCACTCCGATCTTTGCCGCGGCCAACGCCATTGCCTTCTTGGCGATATCCAGCGTCACGCCCTCGAGCTCGAACATCACTCTGCCCGGCTTCACCACCGCCACCCATCCTTCCGGAGAGCCCTTTCCCTTTCGGGTTTCGGCCGGCTTGGTGGTGATCGGCTTGTCCGGGAAAATCCGGATCCAGACCTTTCCGCCGCGCTTGATGTGGCGGGTCAGCGCGACACGGGCCGCTTCGATTTGCCGGTTGGAAACCCAGCCGGGTTCCATCGCCTTCAGACCGTAGTGCCCGAACGACACTTCGCTGCCACGCGTGGCGAGGCCTTTCATCCGGCCCTTGAATCTCTTTCTGAACTTTACGCGCTTGGGACTGAGCATTTTCTATAGTTCCTCAGACGCCAGTCGAGTAGGTCTTGCCGCGGCGATCTTCGACGATCTCACCCTTGAAGATCCAGACCTTCACACCGATGGTGCCGAAGGTGGTCTTCGCGGTCGACGTCGCGTAATCGATGTCGGCGCGCAGCGTATGGAGGGGCACACGACCCTCGTGGTATCCCTCGACACGCGCGATCTCGGCACCGCCCAGGCGGCCACCGCACTTGATCTTGATTCCGCCCGCGCCCATCCGCATCGCGCTCTGCACCGCACGCTTCATGGCGCGACGGAACGAGATGCGCTGTGCGAGCTGGTTCGCGATGTTGTCGGCGAC
This sequence comes from Gemmatimonadales bacterium, assembly GCA_038322455.1. Lineage (GTDB taxonomy): Bacteria > Gemmatimonadota > Gemmatimonadetes > Gemmatimonadales > Gemmatimonadaceae > UBA4720. The sequence goes on from JBBQFZ010000013.1 coordinate 40,104, forward strand.
GAGCTGAGCATCGAGCTCCGGACGCTTGATCTCTTCGACATTGATCCCGACTTCCTTTCCGGATAGTCGCGAGAGCTCGTCACGGAGCTGATCGACTTCCGCCCCCTTCTTGCCGATGACGACGCCCGGACGACCCGTATGGATCGTCACGACGACCTTACCAGGCTTCCGCTCGATGCGGATGTCGGCAATCGCGGCGTGACCGAGCCGCGCCTTCAGGTACTTGCGAAGGAGCTCGTCCTCACGGAGAAGCGCCGGGAAATCGCGGTTGGCGTACCACTGCGATCTCCAGGTCTTGGAGATGCCGAGGCGAAAGCCAATTGGATGTGTTTTCTGACCCATTTACTTTTTACTCCGTGTAGAGCCCGATGCCTTGGAAGTCGAGCCCTCGGACTTCCGTGCGGAGGGCGCAGGCCGAAGCTTCTTCTCTTCGCGCGCCTCGAGAACGATCTCGACGTGGCTGGTTCTCTTTCTGATTGGCGTGGCGCGACCCTGCGCGGCCGGCATGAAGCGGCGCAGCGCTGGTCCTTCGTTCACGATCGCGGTCTTGATGTAGAGCGTATCCACGTCCACTGAATCGTTCGACTCTCTCGATTTGAATTCGGCATTCGCGACCGCTGAGTTGAGGACCTTCGCGATCTGAACCGCCGCGTGCTTCTTCGAGAACTTGAGCAGGCCGAGGGCTTCGTTCACATCCTTTCCGCGGATCTGATCTATCACCAGCCGCATCTTGTAAGGCGACTGGCGCGTCGTGCGCTGAATCGCGCTCGACACTCCCTTCCGCTCATTGGCGTGGCGCTCCTTGCGGAGCTGGCTTCTCTGGCTCATTTGGCCCCTCGGGCCGGAGCCGATCCCGGCCCGCCGCCCGGTCCAGCGCCTGTCGTGGCAACTCCGCTAGCCTTCTTGTCGGTCGGCTTGGCCGCACCGGTGTGGCCGCGGAAGAGACGGGTTGGCGAAAACTCGCCGAGCTTGTGCCCGACCATGTTCTCCGTGATGTAGACCGGAATGAACTTGTTGCCGTTGTGCACGGCGAAGGTGTGACCGACGAAGTCGGGAACGATCGTGCTCGACCTTCCCCACGTCTTGATCACTCTCTTCTCGTTCTTCCCGTTCATCGCGTTGACTTTCGCCATCAGCGCGTCTTGGACGTAAGGACCCTTTTTAATGCTTCTTGCCATGTCCGATTCCCAGAATTGGTTTCGAGCCTACTGCGTTGCTTTGCCGCGCTTCCGTCCGCGGACGATCAGGCGCTGCGAGGGCTTCTTCTTGTTGCGCGTCTTCACGCCTTCCTTATTGCCCCACTTGTCCACGACGTTGCGTCCACCGCGCGTACGACCACCGTGCGGGTGATCCACCGGGTTCATGACTTCACCGCGAACCTTTGGACGCTTGCCCTGCCAGCGGCTCTTTCCAGCCTTGCCCGCGGACAGCAGCTCGTGCTCGGCGTTTCCTACCGTGCCTACCGTGCCGAGACACCTGCCGTGAACCTGACGCATCTCGGTCGAGGCCATGCGGAGCGTTACGTATTCGCCTTCCTTGGCGACGACTTCCAGCGAAGTCCCCGCTGAGCGGGCCATCTGGCCACCCGCGCCCGGCTTCAGCTCGACGCAGTGCACATCGGTGCCGAGTGGGATCTCCATCAGCGGAAGGGCGTTGCCGACGCGGCTGTCGGAGCCCGGTCCGGAGACGATCTTATCGCCGACAGTAAGTCCCTTGGGGTGCAGGATATAGCGCTTCTCCCCGTCCTCGTACTCGACCAGCGCTATTCGCGCGGTGCGATTGGGATCGTACTCGATCTCGCGAACTGTTGCCGTCATGCCGTGCTTGTTGCGCTTGAAGTCTATGATCCGGTACATGCGCTTGTGACCACCGCCGATGCGGCGCATCGCGATATGCCCGTGATTGTCGCGGCCGCCGGACTTCTTGAGCGGGGCCATCAGCGACTTCTCACCCGTCGTTCGCGTGATCTCCGAGAAATCGGAGACGCTCCGGAAGCGCGAGCTCTTTGTTACAGGCTTGAATTGACGAACGCCCATTGTTATGCGCCCTCGAAGATTTCGATGGAGTCGCCGTCGGCGAGAGTCACAATAGCTTTCTTCCAGTGTGGACGACGTCCAACGACCTGCCCCACGCGACGATCCTTGCCGCGGTGGTTGGAGGTCCAGACGCCCGTGACCGTCACGTTGAAGAGCTCCTCGATCGCTTTTCTGATGTGGGTCTTCGTCGCGTCCGGGTGAACGCGGAACGTGTACTCGCCACGGTCCTGGTACGCGGTCGAGGTCTGCTCGGTGACGATCGGCGTGATGATGGTGCGAGTCAGTGTTGGCATCGTTTACTTCCCCTTCTTTTTGCCGGCGCCTTTCTTCGCCGACGATTTCTTGGCGGCCTTGGCGGCCTTGGGCTTGGCCGACTTGCCGGCAGCCTTCGCGGCCTTGCGCGCCGTCTTGTGCGCGTTTGAGCTCTTCGTCGCAGCCTTGGCCGTCTTCCGCTCCGCCTTCTCGGCCCCGCGAGACTTGCTCTCCGACTTCGGACGAGCTGCGCGCTCCTTCTCTTCGACGGCCTCGAGCTTGTAGCCAAGCGCGTTGGATTCCACGAGAACCACATCCGACCAGATGATGTGGTAGGTCGAGACGTCCGCGTACGGCATCACCTGCACGCGCTGAAGATTGCGCGCGCTCAAAAAGACATTCGGCTTCGCACCGTCGGTAAGAATGAGAATCTTCCGCCCGGTTACGCCGAGTGCTCCGAGAAGCGAGACAACAGCCTTGGTGCTCGGCGCATCGTAACTGAAGTTGTCGATCACGATGAGCGCGTTCTCTTGTGCGCGGGCGTTGAAGGCGCTCTTGCGGGCAAGCGCGCGAATCTGCCGCGGGACTTCCTGCTTGTACTTGCGGCCAGTGGGGCCGAACACGGTACCACCGCCGACGAAGTGCGGCGCGCGGCGCGAGCCCTGACGGGCGCGTCCGGTTCCCTTCTGCTTCCAGGGTTTCTGGTTTCCACCGACGACCAGACCGCGCGTCTTCGTGTACGCGAGTCCCAGCCGCTGATTCGCCAGATACGCCTTAACGGCCTGGTGCATCACCGGCATGTTGATCGTGCCGTCGAACAGATCAGCGGGCAGATCGAGGCGCTCGCGCTCCGTTCCACCAGCCGTGTACGCGGCAGCGTTAAAGGATTGAGTCGTTGATTCAGCCATGATTAACCCTGCTTCTTCACGAGGACGATCCCGTTCTTCGGGCCGGCCACGGAGCCGCGGATGTAGATGAGATTACGAGCGGCATCGATCCGCTCGACGTGCAAGTGCGTCTGCGTGTGGCGCTCGGCACCATAGTGACCAGGCATCTTCTTGCCCTTGATGACACGCGACGGATCGGTGCCAGGTCCGATGGAGCCGGGACGACGGTGCTTCGTATTGCCGTGCGTGTTCGGACCACCGCCGAAGCCGTAGCGCTTGACCACACCCTGAAAGCCGCGGCCCTTTGAAGTTCCCGTCACTTTCACTTGTTCACCTGGCGCAAAGATCTCGACCGTGATCTTGTCGCCGAGGGCGTAGGTCGGAATCTCCTTCTTGTTTTCCTTCAGCTGCGCGTCGTCGAGACGGAAGCTGCGGAGAACCTGGGGCGCGACGGTGACACCGGCCTTTGCCGCGTGGCCGACGACAGCCTTATGGGCGCGACGGCCGCGCGGAGTCCGCTCGCCCTTCTTGGACTCGCGGGCGTGCTTCTGCTCGCCAAAGCCGAGCTCGACGGAGTCGAACCCGACCTTGTCCTTGGTCAGAACCTTGATCACCGAGTTGGGAGTAGCCTCCACCACGGTGCAGGGAATCTGCTGTCCCTCTTCATTGAAGATCTGGGTCATGCCCAGCTTTCTGCCGATGATACCGATCATTGAATCCTCTGTAGGTCCAAGGTCACTTGCTACTCGACCTTGATCTCGACGTCCACGCCTGCCGGAAGATCGAGCTTGGTCAGCGCGTCCACCGTGGCGGCGCGCGAATCAAGGATGTCGATCAGCCGTTTGTGCGTTTTGAGCTCGAACTGCTCGCGCGACTTCTTGTCGACGTGCGGCGAGCGGAGAACGGTCCAGCGCTTCGTCTTTGTCGGCAGCGGAATCGGACCACTCACCTGCGCACCAGTCTTCTCGGCCGTGCGGACGATGTCCGCCGATGCCTGATCGATGATGGCGTGGTCAAACGCCTTGAGCCGAATTCGAATTCTTCCCGCCATGATTATTCTCGCTTGTTATCCGGAACGCGGTGCCCTGTCGGGTACCTGGTACCGGGTACCTGGTACCCGATTTACTTGAGGATCTTGGTGACTACGCCTGCGCCCACGGTGCGGCCGCCTTCTCTGATCGCGCACCGGAGACCGTCGTCCATCGCGATCGGCGTGATCAGCTCGATCGTCATCTGTACGTTGTCCCCTGGCATCACCATCTCCATCCCTTCCGGCAGCTCTACGCTCCCAGTCACGTCCGTCGTCCTGAAGTAGAACTGCGGGC
>JBBQFZ010000014.1:0-42226 GCA_038322455.1 Gemmatimonadales bacterium
CGAGAGTCGGATTGAGCGCGCGCATGACGCACCGGCCCGGCGAGCTGTCTGGCGGCGAGCAGCAGCGAACCGCTGTCGCGCGCGCGCTGGCAATGGATCCGCACATACTTCTCGCCGATGAGCCGTCCGGCAATCTGGATCGCTCCAACGCGGAGAATCTGCACGAATTGTTGAGCGAGGTCGTCAATGACCTAGAGATCGGGATGGTCGTCGTTACTCATAACCGCTCCCTCGCCGCACGCGCGAATCAGGTGCTGCTGCTCGAGGGTGGACGGTTGAGTCGCACGGAAGTTGACGAGGTCGTCGTATAAATGGTCTGCGATCTTTGCAAAGATGGCGAGGCGGTGATCCAGCTCACTGAAATCGAGGGGAGCGGGGTCAGACAGCTGCATCTATGCGAGAAGTGCGCGGCGGAACGCGGAGTCGAGACTACGATCAGCTCGGCGAAGCCGCAGATCAACAATTTCCTCCAGACAATTCACGAGCAGATGCCGGGCGCGAAGGGCGAGCCCGTGCATTGCCCGTTCTGTGCAGCGACGCTCGCGGATTTCCGGACGACCGGCAGGCTTGGCTGCGCCCACTGCTATGAAGTCTTCGAGACGAGTCTGCGCGACCTGCTACGTCGCGTTCATGGGAACTCGCGCCACATCGGCCGCCGATACGTCGCGCCACTTCCATCCGCGCTGCCTCACGTTTCAAGCGCGACGGAATTGCGCGACCGGCTCAAGCGGGCCATCGAAGCGGAGCAGTTTGAGTTGGCCGCCGATCTACGCGACAAGCTGCGCGGGGTGGAGTAATGCTCGACCTATCACTGCTTCCCGACGGTGGGGCCAGCTGGCTCGACGCGTCGGGCGAGCACGCTGACATAGTCATCTCCACGCGCATCCGCCTGGCGCGCAATCTGGAAGGCTACGCGTTTACGCCCAGGGCGCGGGATGGTGAGCGTCTCCGGATACTCACGCAGGTGCGCGAGGCGTTCGGGAGTCTCCAGTCGATCGAGGACGGCGTACTGCTGCGGGTGGATGAGCTTCCCCCCGAGGACAGACTGCTGCTGCACGAACGGCACCTGGTGAGCAAGGAGCTTGCGGGGCTCAACGAGCAGCCCGTTCGGACTGGAGCGGCGGTCTACCTTTCGCGCGGCGTCGGCATCATGGTGAATGAGGAGGATCATCTCCGCCTCCAGGCCCTCCATTCGGGATTCCACGTCGCGGACGCGTTTGGAGTCATCGAAAGGCTCGACGCCGAGCTCGGCAACAAGGTGCCATACGCGTTCCATAATGAGTTTGGCTACCTCACTGCCTGTCCCACGAACGTAGGAACGGGCCTGAGGGCCTCGGTGCTCATTCACCTTCCTGGCCTCGTTCTGACAAAGGAGATAGGCAAGGTGCTCGCGGGCCTTCAACAGGTGGGTCTGACCTATCGCGGGATGTACGGAGAGGGGAGCGAGGTGGTCGGAAACTTCTTTCAGATCTCAAATCAGACCACGCTGGGCCGGTCGGAGGGCGAGTTACTTGATTACCTCGTGCGCGTCGTAAGACATGTAATCGAGCGCGAAGAAGAAGCGCGACGAGTTCTGTTGCGCGATGCGGGTTATATTATAGAGGACAAGCTCTGGCGTGCCTTCGGCACGCTGCGATATGCACGCAGCTTGAGCTTCGATGAAGCGATGAACTACATGAGCGGCGTGCGACTGGCTGTCGGTTTGAAACTGATAAGCGGTCTCAGTGTATATACTCTCAACAAGCTCCTGATATTTAGTCAGTTGGCGCACCTCGGCAATTCCGAGGGAAGGGCGCTGACGGAAAGCGAAGCGAATGTCGCGCGCGCTCGATACGTGCGGGAAACGCTAGCTAACGAGGCTGAGTAAGGGGTAGCGGTTATCACGCGCGCCACGTTGGACCTGACGGTTCGATAGTAGTTGCACGCGAAGGAACTGGCTCCCGCACTGAGGATCGGAAGATGAACGGGTACAACTTCACAGAGCGAGTACGAAAAGTTCTCGCCATGGCTCGTGAGGAAGCTGCGCGCCTCCATCACGAATACGTGGGCACCGAGCACATCCTGCTCGGACTCATCCGCGAGGGCGAAGGTGTTGCCGCCGCGGTCCTCCAAAACCTTAGTGTCGACCTCGACGAGATTCAGCAGAAGATCGAGGAGACGGTAAAGAAGGGAAAGGCCGCTGCCGCGACCGGTCCGGACCTCCCGTACACGTCCCGAGCGAAGAAGGTGCTCGAGCTTGCGATGGGTGAGGCACGCGATCTGAGCCACGGCTATGTAGGCACTGAGCACTTGCTGCTTGGATTGCTTCGGGAAGAGAAGGGCATCGCCGCGCAGGTTCTTACCGACGCAGGCGTGAATCTCGACGCGGCAAAGGCGGAGACGCTCCGGCTCCTGGGCACTGAGATGCCACAGGGTGGAACTCCGGCTGCTCCGCAGGGAGCTCCAGGCACGAGTCAGCCTCAGACCGGCAAGGGCGAGAAGAAATCCAAAACGCCCGCGCTCGATCATTTCTGCAGGGACCTCACTCAGCTCGCCGCCGACAACCAACTCGATCCGACGATCGGGCGGGCCAAGGAGATCGAGCGCGTGATGGAGATCCTGACGCGCCGCAAAAAGAACAACCCCGTTCTCATCGGAGAGCCGGGTGTGGGCAAGACGGCGATCGTCGAAGGACTCGCTCAGCTCATTGCGAACGGCGAGTGCCCGGATTCACTGCGCGACAACCGCGTCCTTTCGCTCGACATGGCGGCTGTGATCGCCGGAACGAAATACCGCGGCCAGTTCGAGGAGCGCCTCAAGGCGGTAATGAACGAGATCGCGCAGAACAAGAACATCATCCTGTTCATCGACGAGCTGCACACGCTCGTTGGGGCAGGCGCCGCCGAAGGCGCAATCGATGCGAGCAACATGCTGAAGCCCGCGCTCGCGCGTGGCGAGCTCCAGTGCGTCGGTGCATCCACGCTCAACGAGTACCGCAAGTACATCGAGAAGGACGGGGCTCTAGAGCGCCGCTTCCAGACTGTGATCGTCGAGCCGCCTTCTGTCGACGAGACCGTGGAGATCCTCAAGGGACTTCGCAAGAAGTACGAGGAGCACCACAAGGTGACCATTCCGGATGCGACGCTCGAGTCCGCGGCGAAACTGTCCGAGCGCTACATCACGGACAGATTCCTGCCCGACAAGGCGATCGACGTAATTGACGAGGCCGGCGCACGCGCCCGTCTTGCGACGCAGTCGCCGCCGCCAGCGGTGGCGGAGCTCAAGGGTCAGCTCGATGCCGTCAACGTGGACAAGGAAGCCGCAGTGCGCGATCAGAACTTCGAGCGCGCCGCCTCGCTTCGTGACCGCGAGCGCGAGCTACAGGGTGAGATCCGTCGGAAGCAGGAGGAATGGGAGAAGCATCGCCAGTCACACCGTCCAGTGCTGGGTGAGGAGGAAGTCTCCTTCATCGTGAGCCGTTGGACGGGCATTCCGGTGATGCGCCTCCAGGAAGCGGAGACAGCGAGACTGATGCGGATGGAGGAAGAGCTCCATCAGTCGGTCGTGGCGCAGGAGGAGGCGATCAAGGCTCTCGCCCGCTCTATTCGTCGCAGCCGCGCCGGCCTCAAAGATCCCAACCGGCCCATCGGCTCGTTCATTTTCTCCGGCCCGACCGGAGTCGGAAAGACCGAAGTCGCCCGTCAGCTCGCCAAGTTCCTGTTCGCCGATCCGTCGGCGCTCATCCGCGTCGACATGAGCGAATACATGGAGAAGTTCTCGGTGTCACGCTTGATCGGCGCGCCCCCGGGATACGTGGGCTACGAGGACTCAGGCACTCTCACGAAGGCCGTGCGCCGCAAGCCGTATAGCGTAGTGCTGCTCGACGAGATTGAGAAAGCGCATCCAGATGTGTTCAACATCCTGCTGCAGGTGCTGGACGAAGGACACCTCACCGACAACTATGGTCGCGTGATCGACTTCAAGAACACCGTCGTCATCATGACGTCCAACATCGGAGCCCGCGACATCACCAAGGGCCGCGGACTTGGCTTCCATGCTCCTGACACCAAGTCGAGCTTCGAGCGGATGGCGGAGAAGGTCAAGGAAGAGATGCAGCACGTCTTCAATCCGGAGTTCCTCAACAGACTCGACGACGTGATCGTCTTCCATCCTCTTTCGGAAGTGCACATTGCGGAGATCGTCGGGATTCTGCTCAAGGACGTGCAGAAGCGTCTGGGAGACGAGGAGCTGACGCTCAAGCTCACCGAGCCTGCCTCGGCATTCCTGGTGAAGCACGGATACGACGAGAAGTTTGGCGCGCGTCCGTTGAAGCGGGCAATTCAGAAGTACATCGAGGATCCTCTCTCGGAGAAAATCCTCCTCGCCGAATTCGCCAAGGGTGACGAGATCGAAGTCGACCTTGCCGCCGACGGCGAGAGACTGGACTTCCGCGTGTTGAGCGGGACGCCGAAAGCGTAGAAACGCTTTTCCGATTCACAAAGGGCTGCGGGAGAGAAGCAACTCTCCCGCAGCCCTTTTGTCTAATCGATAGTCCGCCATCGGGCGGGACCTCTGGAAAACCCAATGGTGTATATTTGTGTGATGCGGAAATTTGTGTTGTTTGTGCTGGCGATCGTCGCAGCGAGCCCGGCTCCTTTGTATGCCCAGGAAGCTGCGCCCGGCGCCTGTTCGACGCCTGAATCCATATTGGTCAGCGGCAATTCCCGGGTCGACAGCGCGGCCATTAGGTCGAGCGCGGGGATGTCGACGGGCACGCAGCTGAGCGTCAAGGACATCCAGACCGCCATCAAGGCGCTTTACGCCACCGGGCAGTTTGACGACGCGCAGATCGTTTGCCACGTCGAGCCGGCAACCGGGAAGGCCGCGCTGGTGATCCAGGTCAGGGAGCGTCCGACGCTCACTAGCTATCGCGTGATCGGCGCCGATCGTGTTTCCCCGAAGGACGTGAAGGAGAAGCTGGCCTTCGCCACCGGCGGACCGGTCGACCCGGGAAAGATCGCCAAAGCCATAGCGAGCACGGATTCGCTCTACGAGAGCAACGGTTACTACCTCGCGCACATCAAGGCAGACTCGACGATCACCGACGGCAAGCTCTCCATCAACTTCAATATCGATGAGGGGCGCCGCCTCGCGATCTCGGGCATTCGCATCAATGGAAACAAGAATGTCTCCGACGAGGATATTGTCGCGGCGATGGATACCAAGCCGGAGGGATTTCTCTGGACCCGGAACGGCGAGTTCGACGATGCAAAATTCGCGAGCGATCTTGGCGAGCGCATCCCGCAACTATATGGGACCCGTGGCTTCATCGACTTCCGGATCCTGCGGGATACGCTGATCGTCGACCGCGCGAAGGGGAAAGGTTTGATCGACATCACCGTGAACGAGGGACCTCGCTACACGGTCGGAAACTTCGAAGTCCTGGGGAACCGCCGCTTCTCGAGCGAGCAGATCGGAGCCTTCTATCCGTTTGGCAAGAACCAGCAGCAGACAATCACGCAGTCCGCTCTGAGCACGCTGCGGCGCAGTTACGTAAACCCGCCCAATACGTTCGACGCCACGAAATGGGACGACGCCCAGCAGAAGCTCGCCGAGGCCTACAACGACGAAGGCTATATCTACGCGCAGGTTCGCCCCGTGATGGAGCGCGTGCCGGGCGCTGATTCCGCGCGCAAGGTGAATCTCCGCTGGGAGATCGACGAGAGAACTCCGGCGATCGTCAACCGGATCGAGATCACCGGCAACGACTACACCCATGAGTCCTGCATTCGCGAGCAGATCGTGCTCGCCCCAGGCCAGGTGTTCAACCGCAGCTATCTCATTCGCAGCTACCAGAACATCGGCAACCTCAACTTCTTCGAGACGCCGATGGCGGCTCCCGAGACGAGGCCGAGCGGGGATGCAGGGGATGTAGACATCGTCTTCAATGTGAAGGAGAAGCGCACGGGCAATGTGAATTTCGGTGCGTCCATGGGCCAGGGCACAGGCCTTGGCGGATTCGTCGGACTCGACCAGCCCAACCTGCTCGGGCGCTGCAAGAGAGCGCAGGTGCAGTGGCAATTCGGCCAGTACATCAATGATTTCAACGCGACCTACAGCGATCCCAACATCCGGCAGTCGCGAATCTCGGGAAGCCTGACGGCGTATAACAGCCGCTCCCGCTTCCAGATCGCTGAGCTGGGAGGGGCAACCCGCACCGGTGGTCAGGTCCAGTTTGGATTTCCGGTGCCGAACTCGCTTTACACAAGGCTCTTCGTGTCGTACGGAGGGGAAAAGGTGAAGTACGAGAGCAGCGGCCTCCTGGGCACAATTGCGGACGCCTGCAAGAGCTGCTTCCGCTCGACCCTCGGCTTCACCGCCACGCACGACACGAGAACGGGTCTGCCGTTCCCGGCTGACGGCGGTTTGCAGACCTTTAATGCGCAGTTCAATGGCGGACCTCTGGGTGGAACCGCGGCATTCCAGCGGTATACGACCGAGCTGCGTTCATTCGCTCCCATTGGCCACATCGGTGGAAGTCTCCTCGGTGGGGAGCCAATGATGTTCATCGTCGGTCTATCGGCGCGCGCCGGCGCAGTATTCGGGAACACCGGACCATTCTTTTATTCCCAGGCATTCACCGTGGGCGGAACGCAGTACGGCGAGCAGCTCCGGGGGTACGACGAGTTTTCAATCACTCCCACGGGGTTCAACTCCCGCGCCGACCAGAACCAGGCGAGTGTCTCTTCATTCGGCAATGCGTTCTTTGTCGGAACCGCCGAGCTCGGCCTCAGGCTCAATCAGTCGCTTTACTTCAACACCTTCTTCGAGGGCGGCAACGACTGGAACAAGCCGCGGGAGTTCGATCCGACGCGGTTGTTCAGGAGCGCCGGCGTCGGAGTGAGTACATTAAGTCCGCTCGGACCTTTGGGGGTGGACCTCGGGTATGGCTTCGACAAGGTCGACGCTCAGGGCCGCCCAGCACCAGGCTGGAAGCTCCATTTCAAGCTTGGACAATTCTTCTAACACTGGAGTCATAATGCGTGTGCTTCTCCGTGCGAGCTCGATCGCACTGGCCACATCGCTGATCGCTATCGGAACGGTGGGCGCGCAAACGGCGCAGCCGGCGGCGTCGGTGGCCGTCAAGATTGGTTACATAAATTCCGCACTCCTTCTTCAGGAGGCCCCCGGCCGGGCGGAAGCGGAAGCGCAGTTCGACCGCGAGGTCGGCGCCTATCGCACGCAGCTTCAGCGGATGAATGACTCACTCAACACGCTGATGGCCGCCTTCGATCGCGATGCCGCCAAGCTCGACACCACCACGCGCGCGGCGCGGGGTAAGTCGATTCGGGATCGTGAAACGGAATATCAGAGCCGCGCCCGAGGTCTCGATTCCACAATGCAGGCGAGACAGGCTCAGCTGGTGAAGCCAATCATGGAGCGCGTGCAAGCGGTGATCGAAGCCATTCGGCAGGAGGATGGCTATTCCATGATCCTCGACGTGGGTGCGCAGGCGAGCGTGGTCGTTGCCGCCGACAAGAGACTGGATCTTACAGATCGCGTGCTTTCACGCCTCAAGTCGCAGGGCGCTCCAGCGGCGACACCAGCGAACGGTGCGGTGCCCCAGCCAGCGGGAGTGACTCGGCCGAAGAAGTGAGTCGCGCGCCCGCTTCCCGAAACTCAATCAGCGGTGATGGTGCTAGCACCATCACCGCTGAGGCTATTGCGGCCCTCGTTTCAGGGGAGTTGATCGGTGACGGAAGCGTGTCGGTGACCGGCGTGGCCCCGCTCGATCGGGCCGAGGCCAATCACATCAGCATTCTCTCGAGCGCGAAGTACGGGCCCATGCTGGCGAGCACGCGCGCCGGAGTAGTGCTGATCGATCCCGAGTTTCGCGACGCCGCGGGAAAGCCGGCCGCGCGAATCATCGTCAAGCAGCCGCTCGAGAAGCTTCTCTCGCTGCTCCCACGATTGTATCCGGAGACGTGCCAGCAACCTGGAATCGCCTCAACCGCCAGAATCGGCAAGGGGGCTGTGCTGGGCGACAAAATCTCGATCGGCGAGTACGCGATCATCGGGACGAATGCGACGCTTGGAAGTGATGTCGTGGTTGACGCCCATTGTGTCATTGGGGCGGACGCCACCATCGGCGACGGCTCGCGACTCTGGTCTCACGTTACGATTTATCCGGGAGCGAGCCTCGGCGCGCGAGCGATGATCCACTCTGGCGCCCGGATCGGGTCCGATGGATTCGGCTACGTGTTCCGTGAGGGCGCGCACCAGAAGGTTCGTCACGTGGGGAGGTGCATCGTCGGCGATGATGTGGAGGTTGGCGCCAATACTACGATCGATCGTGGCAGCATTGACGACACAGTAATCGGCAACGGGACCAAGATCGACAATCTGGTTCACATCGCGCACAATGTACGCATCGGGGAGAGGTGCCTGATCATGGCTCAGGTAGGCATCGCCGGATCGGTGACGGTCGGGGATGGGGCAATCCTCGCCGGCCAGGCAGGCATCAGCGGCCACATTTCAATCGGCGCAGGATCGAGAATCGCGGCGCAGGCGGGAGTTTTTGGCGACATACCAGCTGGCGAGACGTGGTCGGGCTATCCCGCGCGCCCGCACCGGGAATCGCTTCGCGCCTCGGCCGCTCTGTTTAAATTGGCCGGCATGGTGAGGGGACTCGAGAAGTTGTTGGGAAACACGGACTCGAAGTGAGCCGGGCGACGGTTGCGCGTCCAGCGGTGCTCGAGGGAATCGGGCTGCACCTCGGCGTCCGGTGCACAATTACTTTCCAGCCGGCTCCGTCGAGGCAGGGGATCGTATTTCGTCGCACCGACTGCGCAGGACTTCCGCGCATCAGGGCGCACGTCAGCGAAGTGAGCGCGAGCGAGCGTCGAACACAGCTCGGCAAGGGTAAGCACGCGATTCACACCGTCGAACATGTTCTCGCGGCCGTTACGGGGATGGGCATCGATGATGTCACAATCGACATGGATGGTCCGGAGCCTCCGATACTGGATGGAAGCGCCGCCCCCTTCATCGCGGCACTGTCAGAAGCGGGGATTGCGAGTCTGGACGGCGAGCCGGATTATCTGGACATCACAGAGGCGGTAAGGATCATCGACGGCGCGTCGGTCTACGAGGCCTATCCTTCGGATCACCTGGAGCTGGACGTCACGATAGAATTTCCGCACCCGCTCATAGGAAAGCAGTCGCGCAGCTTCGTAGTCACCGGGGATTGCTTCAAGAGGGAGATGTCGAGGGCTCGGACGTTCGGCTTCGTCCATGAGGTCGATGCCCTCCGCGGAATGGGACTGATCAAGGGCGCGTCGCTCGACAATGCGGTAGTGCTCGACGACAGCGATATTCTGAGTGGCGAACTTCGCTGGGACGACGAGTTCGTGCGTCATAAGGCGATGGATTGTGTAGGAGATCTGGCGCTCGCCGGCGCGCGGGTACGCGCACGCATAGTGGCGGTGAAGCCGAGCCATCGCGGAACAGTGACATTGGTGCGGGAGTTGGTCAAAGCCGCAAGCAAGGAGAAGAGGATGGAAGAGAAGAAGATTGCGTTCGCGATTGAAGACATCATGAAGGTCCTGCCGCATCGGTATCCCTTTCTGCTCGTGGACAGGATCATCGAGATAGAGGAGAAGAAGCGGATCGTCGGGATCAAGAACGTCACCATCAACGAGCCTTTCTTTCAGGGACACTTTCCGGGGCACCCGATCATGCCCGGGGTTCTGATCATCGAAGCGATGGCCCAAGTGGGAGGCATGTTGCTCCTGGGATCGGTACCGGATCCCGACACCAAGGTTGTGTACTTCATGTCGCTCGACAACGTGAAGTTCAGGCGACCCGTCAAGCCGGGGGATCAGCTGCGATTCGAGCTCGAGGTCGTGCAGCTGCGTGGCACGGTGTGCAAGATGCGCGGGCTGGGGAAGGTGGACGGCGACGTGGTCGTGGAGGCCGACATGGCCGCCACCATCCGCGACCGATGACCGCGTCGGGGATTCACCCGACGGCTATAGTCTCCCCCGACGCGGAGATCGGGTCGAACGTGGAGATCGGCGCCTTCGCCATCGTTGGTGAAGGGTGCACCATCGGGGACGGCTGCGTGATCTCGCCACGCGCGACGCTCGAGCGCAACGTCACCACCGGACCTGACGTCAAGGTGGGAATCGGCAGCATCCTGGGCGGCGCCCCGCAGGACCTCAAGTACGCCGGCGAAGAGACGACGGTGGAGATCGGCGAAGGCACGGTGATCCGCGAGTACGTGACAATAAACCGTGGCACTTCGCACTCGTTCAAGACGACGGTCGGCAGACAATGTCTGCTAATGTCTTACGTCCACATCGCTCACGACTGCAATGTCGGAAACAACGTCATTCTCTCCAACGTGGTGCAGCTGGCCGGACACGTGACGATCGAAGACAGGGCGATCATCTCGGGTGTATGCGCGGTTCATCAGTTCGCTCGAATCGGACGCCATAGCTTCATCGGCGGTTTTTCCCGAGTGTCGAAGGACATCCCTCCCTTCCTGAAGGCGGTGGGGAATCCGGTCAAGCTTTACGGGCTCAACACCATCGGGCTGCAGCGCAGCGGAATGGACGAGAACACAATTCGGGAGCTCAAGCGCGCCTACAGACTTCTCTTCCGCTCGGATCTCAACGTTACGCAGGCGATCGAGCGCGCGCTCGCGGAGCTGGAGCCGCTGCCGGAAGTGAAGGAGCTCGTGGGGTTCGTCGAAACGAGCGCACGTGGAGTGGTGATTTGACGGACAACCCGCGCGTTGGCGTCGTCGGCGCGGGCAGCCTCGGGTTTCATCACATACGGATTCTACGCGACCTCCCGGGCGTCCGCTTCAGCGGCTTCTTTGAGAGCAAGCCCGAGCGCGCCGGAGAAGTGTCGAAGGAGCTGGGGGTAAGCGGGCATTCCTCGTTGGACAGTCTGCTGGACGCATCCGACGCGGTGATCATCGTCGTGCCGACGTCGGCGCATTTCGCCGCCGCCACCGCAGCGATTGGGCGGGGCCGGGATGTGTTCATCGAGAAACCGATCACCACTACGCTCGAAGAAGCGGATTCGCTGCTCGAGCTCGCCCGTGAGAAGGGAGTGATGGTACAGATCGGTCACATCGAGCGCTTCAACCAGGCCGTGCGAGCTGCGCTGCCCTATGTCAGCAAGCCGCGGTTCATTGACAGTGAGCGACTCGCCCCGTTCAGTCCAAGAGGCTCCGACGTCGCCGTCGTTCTGGATCTGATGATCCATGATATAGACCTGCTGCTTACGCTGGTCGGATCGGGGGCGAAATCAATCTCCGCCGTCGGAGTCCCGGTGCTTACGCCGATGCTGGATATCGCGAATGCCCGTGTCACATTCATTTCCGGGGCTGTCGCGAACATCACATCGAGCCGCATCTCGCGAGAGCGCAAGCGGAAGATCCGAATCTTCCAAGAGAGTGGGTATATCTCGCTCGACCTGGCAGCGGGCACCGGGGAATTTTTTCGCCTTAAATCCGATATCGACCCGTTGGTCATTCGAGCTGCGCCGGCGGATATCACCGCATTTGTGGACCGCATCAAGCTCGAGGCACCGCCGGGCGAGCCCCTCCTGCTCGAGCTCGAGAGTTTTGTCGCCGCGCTCAAGGGCGAAGGACCTGTGGTTGTGACCGGCGAAGAGGGCAGGCTGGCGCTTGGTGTCGCGCTTCAGATCGTGAAGGAGATCGAGCTTACTCTCCCTTCGCTGGTCGGGCACGTACACCACCATGCGTAAGGTTCTTTTCGTCGTCGGCGAGGCTTCTGGCGATCTGCACGCTGCGGGTGTGGCCGCGGCGCTCCAAAGAATCAGGCCCGAGCTGGAGCTCGCTGCGGTAGGTGGCGCGCGGCTCGCCGAGCAGGGAGTGGAGCTGGTCTACCGCGACAGCCAGCTGGGAGTGATGGGGTTTCTCGAAATAGTCAAGCACGTTCCGCGTCATTTCCTGCTGTTGCGACAGCTTCGCGCGATGATGGAGCGCGCAGAGGTTGGGTTGCTCGTGGTCGTTGATTACCCGGGCTTCAATATGAAGGTCGCGGCGATCGCAAAAAGACTCGACGTTCCCGTTTTGTATTATGTGACTCCACAGGTGTGGGCGTGGGGCGCGGGTCGAATACCCAAGCTGGCGCAGCTGATCACGAAGGCCGCCGTGATCTTGCCGTTTGAGGAACCACTGCTGCGTGGATTCGGGATCGACGCGACGTTCGTCGGCCATCCGATGCTCGACAGGACCACGAACATGCCGACCAGGCAGGAGGCCAGAGAAACGCTCGGACTTGCACCGAATGGTCCCGTGCTAGCGCTATTTCCGGGAAGCCGCCAGCAGGAAATTGACCGCCACATCGACGATTTTGTTGCGACCGCAAAGGAACTTCAGGGGCGAGTGACGGGACTCCAGGTTGTAGTCAGCGTCGCCTCGACTGTGGCGCTCGACTCTAACCGCTGCCCGTTTCAACTCGTGCATTCCGCATCGTTGAGCGTGTTGCGCGCGGCCGACGCGGCGATCTGTAAGAGCGGAACCACCACGCTGGAAGCTGCCATCGCCGACTGTCCGCTGGTAGTGGCGTATCGCACCGGGCGAATTTCGTACGCGCTGGCCAGGCAGTGGGTGAAGATTCCGCACATCGGCCTGGTGAACGTCGTCGCGGGGCGCGAGGTCGCGCGCGAGTTCATACAGGATGCGATCGTTCCCGGCATCATAGCCGACGAGATGATCGATCTGCTGCAGATTGGTAACGCGCGCCGCGGCGAGGTCCTGGCCGGACTTGCCGATGTCCGCGGCAAGCTCGGCACTCCAGGCGCGGCGGCACGCGTCGCGCGCATAGCAAGCGACCTGATCGGCCCCACAGGATGACGGGCGATCTCGAAATCCTCCCCTGGCGCTCGCGGGCCGCACTATTGTTGGGGCGAGGATTTCTACAGCTCCTGGGCCATTCGTGGCGCATGCGAGTTCTGAACGGCGACCGCGTCGGAACGTTACGGCAGAATGGAAGTGCCTTCATCTTTGCTATATGGCACGGCCACCTGCTGCCCGGACTTTGGCACCACCGGAACGAGGGCGTGACGGTGCTCATCAGCGAACATCGAGACGGAGAGATCGTCGCCCGCGCCGCTGAATCGCTCGGGTACGGTCTCATTCGCGGCTCGACCACACGCGGTGGTGGTCGTGCACTGATCTCTCTGGTACGCGAGCTGCGCGCCGGTCACGAGATCGCGATCACACCGGACGGGCCGCGCGGACCCGCGCGTAAATTCGCCCCCGGCGCGCTCGTGGCAGCCCAGCGATCGGATGCCTTCATCCTTCCCGTCGCCGTCTCCGCGAGCCGCTCGTGGCGATTGAAGAGCTGGGATCGGTTCATGATTCCCAAACCATTCGCACGGGTGACAATCGCCTATGGGCCCCCGACAAAAGTAGAGTCGACAGATGCCCGAGCAGCGGCTGGCGAGGGTCCGCGCTTCGAGGAATTGATGAACGACACGGTCGGCGTGGCCGGTGACTGACTTTCGGGGAATTGTAGAATCAGTCTGGAGCGGGCGCGGAAAGCGCGCACGCGTCGCACGGACGTTCCTTTCGCCCATTGAGCTCGCTTATCGGGGGATCGTTGCGGGGAGGGGCTGGCTTTATGATGCCGGTTTGTTTCGATCGGAAGACTTTTCGGCACCCGTTCTGAGCGTGGGAAATCTCTCCGTCGGAGGGACCGGAAAGACCCCGGTGTCGGCGTGGATTGCGCGCCGCCTCGCGGAGAAAGGGGCGAAACCCGGGATCGTTCTGCGGGGGTATGGCGGCGACGAAACACGAGTCCACGAGCGGCTCAATCCGGGCGTACCCATAGTGGAAGCCGCGGACCGCGCGCGTGGAATCCGGGAAGCCATTGCTCAGGGCGCGGATGTCGTCATTCTCGATGACGCGTTTCAGCATCGGCGCGCCGCGCGGGATGCCGATGTTGTGCTGATCGATGCGGACTCGTGGTCGGGAGCGACGCGGCTCCTTCCCGCGGGACCGTGGCGCGAGCCGCTTCGCGCGGCGCGACGCGCAAACCTCGTGATTGTGACGCGAAAAGCGGCCAGCGCATCTGCGGTCGCTGACGCGAGACGTGCTGTCGCCGCTGCCGCGCCTCGGGTTCCCATCGCGGTCGCGCATCTCGCGCCCGCGGAGTTGCACAGCACGTCCACGGGCCAGACACTTCCGCTCCACGCACTCCGCGGCGCCGAGCTGATGGCGATTGCCGCCGTTGCGCGCCCCGACTCTTTCTTCAGGCAGCTGACGGATCTCGGCGCGATCGTCCGGCCACATAGTTTTCGGGATCATCACCACTTTACCGCTCGCGAAGCACGCGAATTGGCGGCCGAGTCGAGCACGTCTGACTTCGTTGTTTGCACGCTCAAGGACGCAGTGAAACTGGAGTCTCTGTGGCCTGCCGAAGCTGGGTCGTTATGGTATGTTTCACAGCGTTTGAAAGTCGAGGAAGGTCAGTCCCAAATCGACCGGATGCTCGACGGCCTCCTCGCGGCCGCGCGCGGAACCCAACCGAAACGACGTTAAACAGCTCAAATCATGGCTACTGACTTCAAAGTCCCCGCTCACAAGCTGGTTCGCCCCGACAAAGACCGCTTCCTGGACGAAGAGAACCCCTTCGAGGCCATGATGTCGAGGTTCGACAAGGCTGCCGAGCTTCTCGACCTGGAGCCGGGCATGTACAAGGTGCTACGCCAGGCGGAGAAGCAGGTCATCATCTCGATTCCGGTGATGATGGACAACGGCGAGGTCGAGGTCTTCGAGGGCTACCGAGTGCTGTACAATACGTCGCGCGGGCCGGCAAAGGGCGGGATAAGGTTCGACATGCAGGTGACTCTCGAGGAAGTCAAAGCCCTCGCTGCATGGATGACATGGAAGTGCGCGGTCGTGAACATTCCGTTTGGCGGATCGAAGGGCGGGGTGAGATGCGATCCACTCGCGATGAGCGCCGGCGAGCTGGAGAAGCTCACCCGCCGCTACACCTCGGGAATCATCAACCTGCTCGGCCCCGACTCCGACGTCCCCGCGCCGGACGTCAACACCAATGAGCGTGTCATGGCCTGGGTCATGGACACCTACTCGATGCACGTGGGTCACACGACGACCGCGGTCGTCACAGGCAAGCCGGTCGAGCTGGGTGGATCGCTTGGCAGGCGCGAGGCTACGGGACGCGGCTGCATGATCGTCACGAAGGAAGCGCTAAAACACCTTGGAATGCCGCTAAAGGGTACGACGGTGGCAGTGCAGGGGTTTGGAAATGTCGGCTCTGTGGCCGCACAGCTTTTGGCACGTGAAGGGTGCAAGATCGTTGCGATAGGGGATCGCTCGGTCGCGCTGCACAATGCGAAGGGAATCGACATCGACGACGCGATCGCTCACGTGAAGAAGCACCGCTCGCTCGAAGGCTATGACAAGGCCGACGTCATTTCCGGCGCTGATCTTCTGACGCTTGATGTTGACGTGCTGCTTCCCGCCGCGATGGAAAACGTCATCACCACGAAGAACGCCAAGGACATCAAGGCGCGCATCATATGCGAGGGGGCGAACGGGCCCACCACCGCGGCCGCCGATTCCATACTCGACGAGAACGGGATATTCGTGATCCCGGACATTCTGGCCAACGCCGGCGGAGTCACGGTCTCGTACTTCGAGTGGGTGCAGGATCGGGGCGGGTACTTCTGGACGGAGGATCTCGTCAACGACCGTCTGGAGACAATCATGAAGCACAGCTTCCAGAGTGTGCTAGACCTCTCCCGCCAGCGCCGCGTCAACATGCGCACCGCGACCTACATGCTCTCCATCAGCAGGGTGGCCAGCGTTCACAGGCTCCGCGGCATCTACGCGTAGATGCGACTGGTCGTCGCGGTGGTGGGGAAAGCGCGCAACCCGGCTCTGGGCGAAGCGATCCGGGATTACGAAACTCGAGCGGCGCGGTACTGGCCGCTCGACGTTCATGAAGTGCGTGAAGAGCGGGCGACCGGGAACTCGGTAGAGAAGGTGAAGGAAAGGGAAGGGGCACGGCTGGCGGAGCGAATTCCCGAGAGCGCCCAAACGGTCGCGTGCGAGCACGGCGGTCGCGCCTTCGACTCATCGCAGTTCGCGGATTTGTTGCGTCGCGCGAGAGAGGATGATAGAGACCTCGCGTTTCTCATCGGTGGTGCATTCGGGCTCAACGCCGACGTCTCCGCCCGCGCGACGCTCAAGCTGTCTCTTGCGCCATGGACGCTCCCACACGAGATCGCGCGGCTGGTATTGGCCGAGCAAATCTACCGCGCGGGCACGATCGTCCGCGGCGAGCCGTATCACAAGTGACCCCCATCGAAACCCGTCGCGCGATGATGCAGCGCTATGGGTCGGAAGAGGCCGATTGGTTCGAAGAGTGGTTTGGCGAAGACTACCTTCGGATTTACCAGCATCGGGATGAGACCGAGGCGGAGCGCGTTGTCGAGCTGATCGCCGGATTTGTCGCGGGCCGCCAGATCCGCTCGGTCCTGGATCTGGGCTGTGGCGCGGGCCGGCATTCCAGGCTGCTTTGCGAACGGTGGTGGACGGTCGGACTCGACCTTTCACCAGCCTTGTTGAGAATCGCCAAGCGTGAGATGCCCGAGGCGCCGTATGTGCGAGCAGACATGAGGGAGCTACCGTTCAGCGCGGACAGCTTCGATCTCGTCGTGAACCTGTTCACGAGCTTCGGCTACTTCGAGGACGATCGGGAGAACCACCGGGTCCTGCTTTGCGTCCACGATACCCTCAGGCAGGGCGGAATCATCGTGATCGACTTCCTCAACGCATCACAGGTGCGAACGCATCTCGTTCCCTACGATGAGCGCGTCGAGAACGGCATCACCATCGAGCAGACACGCGCCATCAGCGCCGACGATCGATTCGTCGAGAAACAAATCAGACTTCGGGAGCGCGGCAAGGAATATATCGAGCGGGTCCGGCTTCTCACCGCGGCCGATCTGGAGCGGATGCTCGAAGCGGCGGGGTTTGCCGTCGAGGCGCTGATCGGAGATTACGCCGGCGCGCCGTGGGCAGATACCTCGCCGCGCACGATTGTTTTCGCGAGTCGCCGGTGAGTGCTCCTCGAGTGGTGACGAAGCCGCTCTCGGGAAATCCGCTCGCGGCTGCTTTCATCGCCGGCGACGCGCCAGCGGCCTGGTACGAGCCGCTGCCGGCTGACGCAGAATCATGGCGAGCGCGACTCGAAGCAGTGCGATCGGAATTCGATGCAGACTGGCTCGAGCGACTGTCCCCTGCTTTTGAAGCGAGCGGAAAAGCCAAAGAGCGACTCGACAGCGTCGCCAGGGGAAACGGGGTCGTCGTTACGACCGGCCAGCAGCCAGGCCTGTTCGGAGGGCCAGTCTACACGCTGTCGAAAGCGTTGAGCGCTCTCGCGCTTGCCGATTTGCTGCAGGAAGTCACGGGCGTCCCGGTGGCTCCGGTTTTTTGGGCCGCCACCGACGACACCGATTTCAAGGAGGCGAGCAGTACGGTGATCGCAGTGCCGGGCGGCGCACAACTCTTACGTATCGAACACACAGTGCCGCTCGGTCGAGCGATGGCATCGATGCCACTCGGTGACGTTTCCGCCCAGCTCGACGCGCTCGTGCAGGCCGTGGGCTCGGCCGCAGACAGTGCACCCCTCGAGCTCCTCCAGCGATACTATAAATCAGGTGAGACGGTGGGCTCATCGTACGTTTCCCTCTTGCGCGCCCTCTTCGCTCCGCTTGGCATTGCGGTCATCGACGCGTCACATGCCGCCACTCGTGCGGCCGCAAAGCCCCTGCTTGCCCGAGCGCTCGAGAAAGCGAGCGAGATTTCGGACGCGGTCAAAGCGCGCAGCAGTGAGATAACCGCGGCGGGATTCGCGGCGCAGGTCCAGGACGTGCCGGGACTCTCTCTTGTGTTCGGCTCGGCGTCCGGAGGGAGGAAGCGAATCCCGATCAAGGCCGCCCGCAAGCAGATGACCTCCGACGAACTCGGTCCCAACGTTCTTCTCCGTCCCATCGTTGAGCGCCACATTCTACCCACCGCAACGTACATCGGCGGTCCCGCGGAGATCGCGTATTTCGCGCAGATCGGGCCGATTGCCACCCTGCTCGATGCCGCGCGACCAGCGATAGTTCCGCGCTGGTCCACGACGATCATCGAGCCGCAGATCGAAGACACTCTGGAAAGGCTCCAGCTTTCGCCGGAAGATCTGCGCGAGCCGCATGAGGCCGAGGCGCGTCTGGCGCGCGCCCGCCTGCCGAAGCAGGTGCTCGATGAGTTGGGTGCAACGCGAGCGGCGATCGATGAGCGTCTGGAGGCTCTCGGACAGGTTGTGGCCAGCAAACGCGCACCGGTCAGCGCCGGGGTTACCGAGGGACTCCGAGCCAATCTGCTCCGGCGCCTTGACCGATTCGAGCGCCGCCTGATAGCCGCGGCAAAGCGGGAGCACGCGGATCTGATGCACGAGGTCGCAACCGCCCGCGGCTCGCTGTATCCACTGGGCAAGCCGCAGGAGCGAACGCTCAATTTCATTCCCTTTCTGGTCCGTTACGGATCCCCGCTGAGAGATGAGATGTTGCGAGAAGCACTCAAACACGCGAGAGGCCTCGTGGTAGCGCCATTGGAGAGAGTAATCTCCCCGTCGGAAGCGACGCCGGCAGGGGGGCGATCATGACCGACGGGGAAGAAAAGGAGCCGAAGAGTCGACCGCTTCCCGAATTTCTTTCGCCTGAGGCCGACGAAGTCACCGCCGCCGCGCCTCCGATCGAGCGACGTGCGGTGCCGCGGGAAACGGCTCGGGCGTTCGACAGATCGAAAGGCGCCGCCTTCCTTGTGGGTACTGGAATTCTACTGAGTCGACTCGCCGGACTGATACGGCAGACGATGATGGCGCGCTACCTCGGCGCCGATCTCGCCGCAGATGCATTCAACGCCGCGTTCAGGATTCCCAATCTGTTGCAGAATCTCTTTGGCGAAGGCGTACTGTCCGCGTCGTTCATCCCCGAATACGCGGGGCTGCTTGGGCGGGGTGACGAAGAAGAAGCAACCATGCTTGCCGGCGCGGTTGCAGGGATGCTCGCGCTCGTTTCGGCGATCATCGTCCTTCTCGGCGTCGCCGCAGCCCCGTGGCTGGTTGCGATCATCGCAAACGGATTCTCCGGGGAAAAGCGCGAGCTCACCGTGCGGCTAACGCGGATTCTCTTTCCGGGCGCTGGACTCCTCGTCTTCTCCGCGTGGTGCCTCGGCATTCTCAACAGCCACCGGCGCTTCTTCATGTCGTACACGGCCCCCGTGCTGTGGAACTTGGCGATGGTCGCGACGCTGGTGATGTTCCATAAGGGCCACAGCCAGGTTCAACTGGCAGTCTATCTTGCTTACGGCTCCGTTATTGGAAGCGCTCTCCAGTTCGGCGTGCAGCTGCCGCAGGTGCTGCGGCTCGCGCGGGGCGTCAGGCCGCGCCTCACCGCCGCGGCGGTGAGCGTTCGGAACGTGTTCCGCAACTTCGTGCCTGCCTTCTTCGGGAGAGGCGTCGTTCAGCTCAGCGCATACGTCGACGCGTGGCTGGCGAGCTATCTCGGCGACGGCGCCGTCTCGTCGTTCACGTATGCGCAGGCGATCTATGTGCTGCCCATTAGTCTCTTCGGGATGGCAATCTCTGCCGCCGAGCTGCCCGCGATGTCCCGCGCGCGCGGAACGACAGCCGAAATCGGCGCGTACCTGCGCACGCGCCTCAGCGACGGACTGGACCGAATCGCGTACTTCATCGTCCCGAGCGCGATCGCCTTGCTGGCCCTGGGCGACCTGATCGTACATCTGTTGTTCGAGAGCGGCCGATTCAATCGGGACAACACAATCTGGGTGTGGCAGATACTGATTGGATCCACGGTGGGAATTCTCGCGTCGACCATGGGCCGCCTGTATTCATCGACATTTTACGCCATGCGCGATACGAAGACGCCGTTGCGGTACGCTGTCGTTCGCGTCGTGCTCACGACGGTGCTCGGCTACCTGTTCGCCCTCGTCCTCCCCAAAACGCTGGGTCTTGATCCAAAGCTCGGCGCGGCAGGACTCACCACGTCCGCCGGGATTGCCGGCTGGCTGGAGTTCTATCTGCTGCGCCGCGAGATGGACAAGCGAATCGGTCGAACGCGCCTCGTGCCATCGCGGATGGCGAGACTTTGGGGGGCAGCTCTGGCGGGAGCGGCGATACCATGGGGATATAAGCTCGTCGTCGATCGCGGATCTGCGCTCATCTCGGCCCACGAGAACGCAGTTCACTCCAAGGTGACGGCGCTCATCCTGCTCGGAATTTATGGCCTCGCCTACGTCGGAATCACCGCTGCGTTTGGAATTCCCGAAGCGCGAAACGTCGTCGACCGCGCGCGGAGATTGCTCCGACTTTCAGTGCGCGGGTGATGAACGTGCGGGAACGCGCACGTGTATAATTACACATGCTCACCGTTCCCGATGCCGTTGCTCTAAAACTGCCGCACCTTCCGGATGGGCCAGGGGTCTACCTCTGGAAATCCGCTGACGGAACGACCCTGTATGTGGGCAAGGCCAAGCGGCTGCGCTCCCGGGTCCGCAGCTATTTCGCCAACGATCAGCTGGGCAACGTAAAGACCCGCCATCTGGTTGGTCTCATCGCTGATCTCGACACCATCGTCGTGCCGAGCGAGGCGCACGCGCTGATCCTCGAAGCCAACCTGATCAAGGAGTACCGGCCGCGATTCAACATCGCTCTGCGCGATGACAAATCGTATCCGTACATCAAGGTTACGGTGCAGGAGCCGTTTCCCCGCGTTTATGTAACGCGCCGCCTCGAGGATGACGGCGCGAGCTACTTCGGGCCGTACACGGATGTGGGTGCGATGCGCCGAGCGCTGAACGTGGTGAAGAGGATCTTCACCGTTCGAAGCTGCAACTACGACATGCCCGCTCAGATGCCCGAGCGGCCGTGCCTCGACTACTACATCAAGCGCTGCAAAGCGCCGTGCATACTGGCGCAATCCCAGCACGAGTACCGCGGGATGATCGACGAGGTCGTGCTGTTCCTCTCCGGCAGGCCCGATGAAGTAATCCGCCGCGTCACCGAGCGGATGGATCTCGCGGCCGAGCAGCTGGACTTTGAGCGAGCGGCGGAGCTTCGCGACGTTCTGCACCATCTCGCCCAGATGGAGGAGCCGACGATCGTCCTGGAGGTGGAAGGCGGTGATCGCGATGTCGTTGGATACGCGCGCGACGGCGACGACGCCTGCGTCACGGTACTACGGATTCGGAGCGGAAAGCTGCTCTCGCGTGAGCAGCGCTTTCTTGAGAACATCGATGGCGAGGAAGACACCGAGGTTCTGAGCATTTTTCTGGCGGGCAGTTACGTGGGAATGCAGGAGAGAGCCCGACAGCTGCTGCTCCCCTTCGATTTTCCGGATCGCGAGCTCATCGAGCAGGCACTGCCGGACAGCAGGATCCTCATTCCGCAGCGCGGGCCACGGCGAGACCTGATCGCTCTCGCCGAGCAGAACGCGCGTCATCTGCTCGAGGAGCTCAAGCTCGCATCGATGGAGTCCGAAGAGCGGGCTGGTGATCCTGTCTATGAGCTCGGGCGAGAACTTGGCCTTCAGCGGCTGCCACGTTCGCTTGTCTGCTTTGACATCTCGACGACTCAGGGGACCGATACCGTAGGCTCCTGCGTGTGGTTCGAGAATGGGCGCCCCAAGCGGGGCGAGTACCGGAAGTTCAAGGTCAAGACGGTCGAGGGCGCAGACGACTTTGCCTCGATCCATGAGGTGGTGCGTCGCTACTTCGAGCGCCGGATCAGAGATGAGAAACCGCTGCCGGACCTCATCGTCATCGACGGTGGCAAGGAACAGCTCTCGGCGGCTCAGGTGGCTCTTGCGGAAGTCGAAATCACCGATAGGCCACTGATAAGCCTCGCAAAGCGGGATGAGGAGATCTATGTGTGGGGCCGGCTGGAGCCACTCAAGCTCTCGCGGCGGTCGCCGGCGCTTCGGTTGCTGCAACAGGCCCGGGACGAGGCGCACCGGTTTGCGGTGACCTACAACCGGAAACGTCGCTCGATGCGGACGGTCACTTCAGAGCTGCTAAAAGTGCCCGGCATCGGACCCGTGAAGCGTCGCCAGCTCCTCCAGGAGTTCGGGAGCGTCCAGGGTGTACGGGACGCCGGGGAAGAGGCGATAGCGAAGCTCCCCGGCTTCAACCCCGCACGCGCGAAGAGGCTCCTCGAGTCGTTGGCCGCCACCTCGCCCGTCTAACCCTCCGGGGCGAGGACCGGCACAAACATACGAGAGCTAAAGTCCGCTGGTCCTTTGATTTCGGTCTCTATAGCTCTAAATTACTTGAGCTATGGTAAGAGTCTCCCGAGTCGATCAAAACAGCATCGCTGACGCGCTCGGCATGCAGCCCGGAACAGAGTTGCTGACTGTAAACGGGAGACCGTTGGCCGACTTCCTCGATTGGGAGTTTCTCACTGCCGACGAAGACCTCGCCATCGAAGCCCGGCAGCCCGATGGCGAGGAAATCGTCTACGAGCTCGAAAGGCTCGATGGTGAGCCGCTCGGCATCTCGCTGGAGCCACCCAGCGTTCGCCGCTGCGCGAACCGCTGCGAGTTCTGCTTTATCGAGGGCCTTCCCCCCGGCCTCCGGAAAAATCTCTACATACGGGACGACGATTACCGCCTGTCCTTTGCCTACGGGAACTTCGCGACGCTTTCGAACGTGAAAGAGCGCGACATAACCCGGATTCTGGAGTACCGTCTCTCGCCGCTTTACGTCTCGGTGCACGCTACCAACCACGATGCGCGGAAGGTTCTTCTCAACAACACGAGAGTGCCCGACATCAAGGCGCAGCTGTCGCGACTCGCCGCCGGCGGGATTCAGTTTCACTGCCAAATGGTGGTTGTTCCCGGATTGAACGACGAGGAAGTTCTGGAGGAATCGCTGAGCGATCTCTGGAACATGGGCGAAGCTGTTCTTTCGGCGGCCGTGGTGCCGGTTGGTCTCACGCAGTTCTCTCACTTGTACACGGCAAAGAACATGGATCGCGACACCGCCGCCGCGATACTCGAGCGTGTGGAGCAATGGGGCGATCGAGCGTTGAAGGAACGGGGAGAGACGTGGGTTTACGGCTCTGACGAGCTGTACATGCTGGCCGAGCGCGAACTTCCCGGCGCGGAACACTATGGGGAATTCGCGCAGATCGAGAACGGAGTCGGTTCCATAACCTCCCTCCGGATGCGCGTGGCCGCTGGGATCAAGGAGTTGCCACGACGCGACGGTCAGAAGATTGGCGTCGTCACGGGCAAAGCGATGGGTCCACTCATGAGGCCCCTTCTCGAGAGCCTCGGTGAGGCGAGCGGCGCGCGTTTCGAGCTCATCGTCGTTGAGAATTCGCTGTTCGGCCCGACCATTACCACTGCGGGACTGTTGGTGGGGAAAGACATTCTGGGCGCGCTGGAGAGCCGCCATGACCTGGATATCGCACTGATTCCAGCCGAAACGATCAACGAGGACAGCGTTTTCCTCGACGACTACACCCTGGAGAATGTGAGAGCCTCGCTGCCAATGCCTATCTATCCATCCTACGACTTCATCGACGTCCTCGAGTCGGACGCGAGTGGGGTTTTGGCGTGAACCTCCCGGTAATCGCCCTCGTCGGACGTCCGAACGTGGGGAAATCCGCGCTGTTCAATCGCATCGTCGGCGAGAACAGCGCAATCGTCAGCGATGAGGCGGGCACCACCCGCGATCGCCACTTCGCCCGAACAGACTGGAACGGCCGCCAATTCTGGCTCGTCGATACCGGCGGTCTGACGGACGACCCCCGCATGCCGATGGACGTCGAAATCAAACGGCAGGTGCTCCAGGCAATCGAGGAATCCGACCTGTTGATGCTGGTCGTTGATGCGAAGAATGGCTTGCACCCGAGCGACGCGCGCGTCGTGGATCTGCTGCGGGACGCGCGGAAGCCGTGGGTGCTCGTTGCCAATAAAGTTGATGATCCGTCCACCACCGACTTCTACGAGTTCTACGAGCTCGGCGCCGGCGATCCGGTTCCGGTGTCGGCTCTCAACGGAAAGAATTCAGGAGACATGCTCGACGTGCTCGTCGAGAAAATCCCCATCGCCGCGGATGAGGCATCCGAGGCGCTTCGCGTTGCCGTCGTGGGACGTCCGAATGTCGGCAAGTCATCCATCATCAACCGTCTGCTCGGCGAAGCGCGTCTCGTGGTGGCCGACGAGGCGGGAACGACGCGCGACGCGATCGACACGCCGATGACGTTCCATGGCCGCGATTTGATTTTCGTCGACACCGCTGGGCTGCGGCGCCAGGCAAAGGTCGCGGACGGCATCGAATTCTATTCCTCGCTGAGAACGCGGAGAGCGATCGAGCGCTCCGACATCTGCATTCTGGTTCTCGATGCAGTCGAGGGTCTTCACAATCAGGATTTGAAGATCGCGTCGCTCGCGTGGGAAAGCGGTCGCGGGCTCCTCGTGGTCGTCAACAAGTGGGACCTGAAGGAGAAGGAGAACAACACCGCCGCAACCTTCGAGAAGGAAGCGGGCGAGAAAGCGCCGTTTCTCAAGTTCGTGCCATTCGTTTTTACTTCCGCGCTGAGTGGACAGCGAGTGACGAAAATCCTGGAGCTGCTGCTCGAGGTGGACGCCGAACGCCACAAGCGAATCAGCACGTCGCAGGTGAATACGACGCTCGAGGCGATCGTCGGCCGCAGACAGCCGCCGCAGGCCGCGGGTCGAGAGATCAAGCTCAATTACGCCACCCAAGTCGAGACAGGCCCTCCTGTCATCGCCGTCTTCGGAAACAATCCCGATCTCGTACAGGAGCACTACGTTCGCTACCTGCACAATGAATTTCGCGAAGCGTGGGGATTTCGCGGGAATCCTCTTCGCATCATCATGCGTCGCAAGTCTGCGTAGATGTCGCCGATAGTCGGCGTCATGCTGTCGTACCTGGCCGGCTCGGTTCCGTCGGCGTACATCGCCGGCCGAGTGCGCGGCGTCGATCTGCGGCGACACGGCTCGGGGAATCTCGGAGCCACCAACGTCGTAAGAGTGCTCGGACCAAAGATCGGCGGCGTCGTCTTCGTCGCCGATCTACTGAAGGGATTTCTTCCCGTCTTCTTCCTCACGCCGCAAACCGTTAGTTCGATGCTGCAGCCCGAGATTTGGGCCCTCGTGTACGGCGCCGCGGCGATTCTCGGCCACGTCAAGCCGGTCTTCCTCCTCGGACGGGGCGGAGGGAAGGGAGTCGCAACGGCGAGCGGCGTTTTTCTCGCGCTCGCTTTTGTTCCCATGCTTATTGCCGAGGCGGTCTGGATAACCGTCTTTTACTTCACGCGATATGTCAGTCTCGCGTCGTTGGTAGGAGCAGCGGTTCTGCCGCTGGCGATCATCGGCTGGTTCCGTGATCCGCGATCTCCGGTGTTTATCGCGAGCCTGATCATCGCCGCCTTCGTGTTCTGGACCCATCGGGCGAATATTGGACGCCTGCGACGTGGTGAGGAGCATCGTTTTGTGAAAAAGGAGAGCGCCACCTGATGCGCTGCGCCGTGGTCGGTGCTGGCGCGTGGGGAACCGCCCTGGCGGATCTGCTGGCGCGAAACGACCATCAGGTGACGCTTTGGGCCTACGAGTCCGATGTTGTCGAGGCCATCAATCAGAAGCACGAGAACGTTCGCTTCCTGGCGGGCCATAAGCTCACGCCTTCTTTAACTGCCTCCGGTGATCTGACCAAAACGGTCGCGTCGGGTGAATTGGTGGTTCTCGCCACGCCGTCGCAGGTGCTCCGAACGATAGTAAAATCCGCTCGGACATCGTTTCGAGCTTCAGCGCCAATGGTGATTGCCACAAAGGGCCTCGAGAAGAAGACATTGGCCCTCATGACCGATGTCGCCCTCGAGGAGGTTCCGGGCGCGACCGTCGTCGCGCTGTCCGGGCCGAGCTTCGCTGCCGAGGTCGTCCAGGGTCAGCCCACAGCGGTCGTGGTGGCGTCCGACAACAACGACGCCGCGGAGGCCACGCAGCGGGCCTTCAGCTCACCCTATTTTCGCGCCTATACGCATACCGATGTTGTCGGCGTTGAGCTTGGCGGTGCCCTCAAGAACGTCATGGCTGTCGCCACCGGAATCGCCGAAGGGTTGGGCCTTGGCTTCAACGCCAGAGCGGCACTAATCACCCGGGGGCTCGCCGAGATGACGAGACTGGGGGTCGCGCTAGGCGCCGAACAAAGCACATTTGCAGGGCTTGCCGGCCTGGGCGATTTGGTGCTGACCTGCACCGGATCCCTCAGCCGCAACAGAGCAGTGGGTCTCGAGCTGGGAAAGGGGCGAAAGCTGGACGACATTCTCAAGGACACGGAGACGGTGGCTGAAGGTGTCGTCACCGCACAGAGCGCGCGCGAGCTCGCGGTGCGCAAGGGTGTTCAGATGCCGATTGTCGATACGGTAAACCGCGTACTCTTCGAAGGTCAGGCTGCGCATAGCGCGATCGCGGCACTCATGACAAGAGAGCTCAGGTCGGAGGTAGACGAATGAAAGCGAAGGAGCCTGTGCAGGAGTTCTTTTCCATTGGCGATGTGTGCACGCTCACCGATCTCAAGCCGCACGTGCAGCGTTACTGGGAAAGCCAGTTCAAGTTTCTGCATCCGGCGAAAAATCGCTCCGGCAACCGGGTATACCAGCGGCGGGAGATAGAGCTTGTGATGCTGGTCAAGCAGCTTCTCTACACCGAGAAGTACACTATCGACGGAGCGCGGCAGAAAATAGACGACTACCGGAAGAGCGGGGAGCTCAAGGCTGTGGCACGTGCGGCATTGGATTCGCAGGCCGTCGAGTCAATGGAGACCGAGCTCCGGGCAATACTTGCCATACTCGATGGACAACCCGAGCCAAAAGGGAGTGAACTTTGATTGAGCCATTGGTGGTGATCGTTCCGGTTTACAACGCGGAACCAACGCTCGCCAAAGTCGTGAAGGACGTTCGTCGCAACCTTCCGGGAGCGCTGATCATCGGTGTGGACGATGGCTCTACCGACGGATCGAGAAAGCTCCTCAGAACCGTTGCGGACGAAACCATCGAGTTCGATCTGAATCAGGGAAAGGGCGCGGCTCTGCGCGCCGGATTCGATCTCGCCCTCAAGAAAGGAGCTGCCGCAGTTCTCACCATCGATTCCGATGGTCAGCACGATGCGGCATTCGCACCGGCGATAGTGGCCGCGCTCGACCGCGCTGACATCGTAATCGGAACGCGCGACCTCTCCGGAAAAGCCGTCCCGAAACATCGACGGATCGCCAACATGATCTCGTCGGCCGCGACGCGCGCCGTATCGGGGGGCAAGGTGCGAGACAGTCAGTCGGGGTATCGCGCGATGAAGGCGGAGGTGCTGCGCAAGGTGAGCGCGGTGGGGGACCGCTACGAATTCGAAACCGATTTCATCATCCGTGCTGCGCGGTCTGGCTTCACCACGGTCAACGTGCCGATCTCCACGATCTACGGGTCGCCGAGCTACTTTCGCGAGTTCCGGGACGCCTGGCTCGTGATCAAGGTTCTGTGGCGACATCGGGCCGGGGTATTCAAGCGTTGAGACTGCTCTGCACGAACGACGATGGAATTCTTGCGTACGGGCTTGCGTGCCTTGTCGAAGCGGCCGAGCCACTCGGCGAGATCACCGTCGTCGCACCAGATCGTGAACAGAGTGCCACCAGCCATTCGCTGACTCTGCATCACCCGGTTCGCCCAATTGAACGGGGCGAGAGACGATTCCAGGTTGATGGCACACCCACAGATTGCGTGATGCTGGCGGTCGAAGCCCTGATGCCCGAGAGACCGGACTTCGTTCTCAGCGGAATCAATCACGGCCAGAACATGGGCGAAGACGTTTTGTATTCAGGCACCGTTGCGGCGGCAATGGAAGGCTTGTCGCTCGGCATACCATCAGTGGCGATCTCATTCGCGGGCGGGGATCTACGCGCGGACGTCAGCATGCTCAAGGATCAGATCGAGCCGCTCCGGGATCTTCTCAAGCACGTGCTGTCGCTGAGGCCATTTCCCGAGCACACGCTGTTAAATGTGAACCTGCCGCCGTTGCGCGGCGCCGATATTCGCGGCACCAAGCTCACTCGCCTGGGCCGGCGCGTTTACTCTGATTCGCTCAAGCCCATGCAGGATCCGTGGGGTCGCCAGATCTACTGGATTGGGGGCGGCTCAATCGAATGGTCGGGTGAGGAGAGCTCTGACTTCCGTGCAATTCAAGACGGGTACATATCCGTCACGCCCCTGCACCTCGATCTCACGCATCACGCAATGCTGGCGACCGCGGAGAGCTGGTGGCAGCGGCCATAGAGCACGAGTTTCGCGGCCCGCGTCGGCGTCTCGTCGAGCTGCTGCACGAGCAAGGTGTCAAGGATCTCGCCGTGCTGCACGCGATTGATCAGACCCCTCGACATCTTTTTGTTCCCACCGGGGTGCGTCATCGCGCATACGAGGACTCGGCGCTTCCGATCGGAAACGGTCAAACTATCTCGCAGCCGTCGATCCATGCGCGATACCTCGAGCTTCTCAAGCTCACCGGCAACGAGAAGGTGCTCGAGGTCGGCACCGGGTCGGGGTACCAAACGGCATTGTTGTCGCAGCTCGCCGCCCAGGTCTTCTCGATCGAGCGCATTCCCGAGCTGCTCGACAAGGCGCGCGAGAGCATCCGCCAGGTTGGCTCGCGAAACGTGTCCTTTCTCCTTGGCGACGGAACGCTGGGGTGGCGGCAGTACGCTCCGTACGACGCAATTCTCGTGGGCGCCGGTGCGCCGGCCGTGCCTTCCACATACAGAGAGCAGCTAACCGAAGGCGGGCGGATATTGATTCCTCTGGGCGATAAGGAAGAGCAGACTTTGTATATGTTCACCCGTCGGGGGGACGATCTCGAGAAGACCGAGATTGCCCCGGTGCGGTTCGTGCCACTCGTAGGCAAGTACAGCTGGGAGGGTATTTAGTGTCGCAGAAGCCACAGCGCCCATTCGTTCCTCACCGCGCGCCGAAAGCGTCCGCTGGGATTCCATCCAGCACGGAATTCCGTCTGGCGCGGCCTTTCGTACCGGGTGGCCCGCGGGAGCAAATCGAAGACGCGGGCTCTGCGCACGCGCCCGACACAGTTCCCATTGAATCTGATCGCGAGCCCGCCCTTCGAGGAATCGAAGAGTTCGTCGAGACTTTTTCGGAAGCCGCGGAACTAGAGACGATCGCGGCGAGCGAACCTCATGCATCGCAGCTCGATGAAGTTGAGTACGAGCTTCCCCCGATAGAGCACTTCACCGATCCATTACCAGGAGTCGAAGCGTTCGCCCCCAACAGTGTCGGTGCCCTGATCGAGGAGCACGACGACGCGATGGACTACACGTCCGTTGGTACATCCCCGCCGATTCCCGGATCCGCGGGCTGGGTAGAAGAGGATTGGCAGCGCTTCGACTGGCGCGCCGCTGCCGCACTCGGAGATACGCCCGACGCCGAAGCCACGAACGATTGGGCGACAACGGATTGGGACGCGGCGGCACCGCTTCCACCTGAACGCAAACCATCGGCGGCTCAGGCAATTGCAAGCGCTCTCGATCACATTGCGCAACGAATCAGAAATGGCGAGCTGGCACTTCCGTCGCCGGGCGATCTCGGGGATCCAAGGGCAATTGCCGCCAAACTGGCCGCGATACTGGGGGTAGGAGGCTAGGCCCGCATGGAGACGATCCACCTTGAAGTCAGCGGCCGCGTTCAGGGAGTAGGATTCCGCTGGTTCGTTGTGGAGAAGGCGCGCGAACTGCGGGTTGCTGGTTGGGTGAAAAACCGCCCGGATGGAAACGTCGAGATCGCCGCAGCAGGCGACCGGGCATCGCTCGAGCTCCTTGAAGCCGCCGTCGTTGCGGGTCCCGATGGAGCTCAGGTCAAGCACGTCAAGAAGTTGCCCGCTGTAGCTCCCGAATCGCTTCACGCCCCGTTCACGATCGTTCGCTAGGCTTGTTGGCGGAGGCGCTCGTCCGCCGCCTGGTAGCCGGCCGGCAAGCCGACATCGAGAAATTCGCTTCGCAACACGCAACCAATCAGCCTGTCCCTGCGCAACAACAGCTGCATGACCGGGACGTCGTCGAGCTCATGGCCGGGCATGAGAGCAGAGTCTACTTCGTCGATCGCGCTGAAGACTTCAGGAAGAAAGACGTAGCGGCCAACGCCGGTGAAGGCCGAAGGACTGCCTCGAGTGTCGAACGTCGTTTGGCGCGGTCCTTTGCCGGGAATTGACTCGATGACGTATTCATTGCCGTTGAGAGCTCCCGGATAGATCGCTGTCGGTCCGTAGCGGACCTTGTCCGCGGCGCTCAGCTCCACAATCGCGACGACATTCTTGCCGGTGCTTTCGTGAACTTTGAAGAGTTGTGCGAGGGCCGGCGGGTGGCCTATAAAGAGATTGTCGGGAAGAGCCACGCCGAAATTGTCATTACCAACGAAATCGCGGCCGAGCTTGATTGCGTCGGCAAGGCCGCGTGGATTCTCCTGGGTGACGACCCGCACTCGCCGCGGCATTCCTGCGCGCCCAGCGGCGGCGCGCACGGTGTCGTTCAAGTCATCCTTGCCCGGCGCTGATATCACCAACACATCACTCACTCCGCTGGCGGCGCATTCTTCCATCACGCGCAATACGAGAGGAACCCCGGCAATCGGGAGGAGCTCCTTGGCGGCCCCCCCGGTAAGAGACGCCATCCTTGTCCCTTTTCCACCACACGGGATCAGTGCTTTGGCAAGTGTGGTCAACTCTGCAGATCCTCGATCCTGGCGCCGCTCCCCGCTCGCGTGAGCCACGTACCGGGCCGCCGGCCAAACCGCGCCTCGTATGCTGACGAGACATCGTCGGCCGCCGCAGCCAGCGCGTGGAGATCACCGACCGCGATGGCGCACCCGCCCCAACCGGCCCCCGTGAGGCGAGCGCCGGTAATGCCTGGTTTGCCACGAACGGCATCGACGAACCAGTCGAGCTCCGGGGTCGAGCAGTCATAGTTGTCCCGCAACGATTCGTGCGACTGATAGAGAAGCTCACCGGCGACGGCGTGCGTCTGCTTCAATTGCGTTACGAGCCTCTCGACACGCGCATTCTCCTCGACGACATGCAGCGCGCGCTTCCTGATCAGTGGGCTGAGATCAGCGTGACGTACTTCGTCGAGGGTAGCGGCCGCCAGATGCAACAGGGAAGGGCGCAACCGCCGAAGCACTGCCAGCGCCTCCTCGCATTCGGCGCGCCGCTCGTTGAACCGCGACGCGCGCAGCTCCCGGGGAGAGGCAGTGTCAAATATCAGGACCGCATCGCGCATCGTGACCTGCTCGGTCTCCAGCGTGTCGCACCACAGGTGCAGAGCGTGGCCCTCGAGACAGAGTGCGGATGCGAACTGGTCCATCACACCGGAAGCAACTCCGACGAACTGTGTTTCGACATCCCAGGAGAGCAGCGCCAGCTTGCGCATATCCGTAGGCTCGGACACGATCCGACCGAGTGAAACCGCAGTCGCCACCTCGAGCGCCGCCGAAGAGCTCAGGCCGGCTCCCATCGGAACGTCCGACTGAACGACTGCTTCGAACTGGGGCACTCGCGTGCCGGCCCTCTGCATCGCGGCGCAAACACCGGTCATATAGTCCCACCATTTTCCGGACGCGGCAAACCGTCGCACATCGAATTCGGCGTTGGTCGATTCCCCGGCTGATACGATCCGGCTCACCTTTGCGTGCGGGCGCGCGCGGATAGCTACGTAGGTGCGCCGGTCGATGGCAATAGGAAGGACCTGCCCCCCGTTGTAGTCAGTATGCTCGCCGATGAGGTTCACTCTTCCGGGCGCGGAGCCGATAATGTCTGGGCTACCACCGAATACCTTGCGGAAGTAATCGCGCGCACCGTCGGCATTCATGCCGTCGCGGTGGCTCCCCACTACGCGCGTATTCCCTCGAGATTGAAGAGAGCCAGTTTCTACCCCTGCGATGATTGAACCCGTTCGAGCCGGTTCGGTGTCGGTGTGGACTCTGCCATCGCTCTTTGGGATTGTCAAGCAAGGCGACCCGAAGCTTGACAGGGGCTCCGCGGCTCCCTATGCTCTGCCCACCTGAACCCTATCGAACAGGTTCAGGTGGGTTCAAACCGCATTCTTCCCGCCCTCGATGACTGGAAAGCGCCCGACAATTACAGATGTCGCGAAGCAAACCGGGGTTTCCAAGGCCACCGTATCCGCTGTGCTCAACGACAGCGGCGCGGTCAAGAGCGACACACGGGATCGCGTCATCGCCGCGATCGACCTGCTCAACTACCGCCCGACCCAGCAGTCCGGAGCCAAGTCCAGGCGGCGCTATCGCAGCATTGCCGTAGTCATTAAGGAGCACGACAATCCCTACTACGACGAGGTCGTAGCCGGGGTCCGCGCGCACGCCGATACTCTGGGTTACATGCTCCTCGTCGTCAGCAGTGAAGGGAGCTACGCTTCGGAGCGGCGCGCGGTGGAATTGCTCCGCGACAAGGATGTCGACGGGCTGATCGCAGCGCCCGTGATGGACGAGCACGCCGACCTCTCTCATTTCTTCGAGCTTAAACGACGAAACTTTCCCTTCGTCTTCCTCGAGCAGGTCCGCGGCGTTCCGGCCAGTCTTGTCGATCTCGAAAATGTCGGCGCTTCCCAAAAGGCGGTGGAGTACCTCTTTGGCCTGGGACACCGAAGGGTCGCGCACTTCGCGGGACCGGCTTACTCCGCGCACAGCGAGGAGCGGGTGGCCGGCGTGCATCGCGCATATAGCAGCAGTAATCTCGTCTTTGGCGCCGACGACATCGTCCAAGCCGGTGCGCATTTCGAAGACGGCTATCGCTGCGGCCACGCCCTCTTTCAGTCGCGTACGCCGAACGACCGTCCCACAGCGGTCACGTGCTACAACGATCTCGTAGCGATGGGGTTGTGCAAGGCGTTGTCCGAGCTCGGGATCCGCTGTCCCGAGGAGGTGTCTGTCGTGGGGTTCGACGACATCAAGTTTTGCGAGAACCTCAGGGTGCCACTCACGACCATTCGAGTGCCCAAGTTCGAGATGGGAAATCTCGCGGCGCAAATGCTCATTCGGCACATCGAGTCGAGGCAGGCCGTCACGCCACAGAAGGTTTACCTCGAAGCGACCCTCGTTGTCCGTAACTCCGCCGCCCCGCCAGCGCATTCACCCGTCGCCGCCAGCGGTGCGAACAGCGACGGCGCGCACAATCGCAACCGTATGTCCATTGCAACTCATCCCGCCGCCTTGAGCGGCACCCACAACTCCCCCGAAAGTGGAGGTACTCTTGAATAATCTATCTCAAAGTCTGAGATGGGCGGCCGCGCGATTCTTCGCGCCGTTAACGCTCGCGTGCATGGTTGCGAGCGCTGTTTCCATTCTGCCGTCCTCGTCCGTCGCTCAGGGAACCGGAGCGGGCACGATTACCGGTATCGTCACCGCAGATTCCGGGCAACCCGTGGTGGGAGCACAAGTGCTCGTACCAGGACGTGGCATAGGTACGACCACCGGATCCGATGGGCGGTTCACGCTTGGGAGAGTGCCGGCCGGCACGTACACGTTGCGGGCACAGCGCATCGGGTTCGCGCCGCAGACACAACAAATCACCGTGCTTTCGGATCAGAGCGCGACGGCGAATTTCCAGCTGCTGCAGGTCGCGACCAGCCTGACAACACAGGTCGTCGTCGGCTACACCACACAGCAACGCCGCGATGTGTCCGACGCGGTCGCCAGCGTGACCGGCGAGGAGATCAAGGATCAGAAAGTTGCAACCCTCGAGGAAGCACTTCGGGGAAGGGTACCGGGACTCAGCGTGATCGCCTCGGGAGAGCCGGGGCGTCCCGCACAAGTAATTATTCGTGGACAGAACTTCGTGAGCGGAAGCGTCTCTCCCCTCTACGTTGTCGACGGGATGTATCTCCAGGAGAACCCGAACCTGAATCCGGACGACGTCGAGTCAATCGAAGTGCTCAAGGATGCTTCGGCTGCGGCGCAATACGGTGCGCAGGCCGCCAATGGGGTAATCGTCATCCGGACCAAGCACGGTCGAAACGGGGACACACGCACAGAGTTGCACTCGTACTACGGTTTCCAGACAGTTCCGAACACAATCCAAATGATGAATGCGAGCCAGTGGGCCGCAATAACACAGGCCTCCTACGCCGCCGCGGGGGCAACTCCTCCTCCAGGCGTGGTGAACCCTGTGGCAAATACCGACTGGCAGGGCGCGATCTTCCAGGATGGTGCGATTCAGGACCACAATCTCTCGGTGTCCGGTGGGTCAGCAAGCGCAGACTATCTGTTGAGCGGAGGCTACCTCGACCAGAAAGGGACGATCATAACCACCGGCTTCAAGCGATACAGTTTCCGCGTTAACTCGGAGGCCCGGCGCGGCCGGTTGACGCTCGGCGAAAATGTCGCCTTGTCGCAATCGAATCGGACGAATCTCAACGGATTCCCCCTCATCGACGCGATGCGAATGTTCCCGACGATTCCCGTTTATGACCCCGCCAACGTCGGCGGGTTCGGTTATGGAACGGACGCCAATCCGACCTTTGGAACGAACCCGGTTGGCCAGCAGCTCGCGCGCAGCAGTACTGATAAATCGAACCAGGTAATCGGAAGCGCGTACGCCGACGTGGGATTGATCGCCGATCTTCATTACCGGTTCAACATCGGCCTGAACTATTCGGACAATCTGGGCCGGAACTATGCGAGCATTGCCCAGCTCCGATATCGCACCCCAATGAGCAACGGTGGGACCCTGAGCGAGCAGACGGGCAACATCACGTCGCTTCTGATCGAGAATCTTCTGCTGTATAACGGGACGTTCGGCGGCGGTATGCACAAATTCAACGCGGCTGCCGGCATCACCTCGCAGAAGCAGGATGACAACGAGCTCAATGCCTTTCGCCAAGGTTATGGCACCGGCACACTCGTTCAGATAGACGCCGGATCGACGAACAGTCTGAACAACCGTGGCTACCTGATTCAAAGCCGCCTGAACGCGATGCTCCTGCGCGCAAACTACACGTTACTGGATCGCTACCTGTTCACCGGAAGCGTCAGGCGCGATGGCTCCTCCAGATTCGGTCCCGGCAATCGCTACGCGAATTTCGGTGCGGGATCCGTCGGCTGGGTGATGAGTGACGAAGGATTCTACAAGAGCGTGCCGATTCTCGGCCGTGCCGTCGACTATCTGAAGATTCGTGCAAGCCTGGGCACGTTAGGTAACCAGGACATCGGGGACTATCAATTCAGCTCGCCCATCATTCAGAATCAGAACTACCAGTTCGGTGGCACGGTGGTGAGCGGCGCGACGCAAATGAGCCTTTCAAACCCTAACATCCGCTGGCAGAGTAACAAGCAAACCAATTTCGGCTTCGACTTCGGACTTATGGAAGACCGGCTGACGTTCAGCGCCGATCGATACACGTCGACTTCAGATGGACTTCTGGTAAGTGCACCAATCCCCTGGGCCCTCGGGTCCAGCTTCTTCAATCCCTGCAACTGCTATCCGTTCGTAGTTCCACAGAACCCGGTCATCAATGCGGGTTCCGTACGCAATACGGGCTTTGAGTTCAACCTCGCGCACCATCTCGATCGGTCGAGGTTTCTGCTGAATACGACGGTCAATTTCACGACCATCAGTAACAAGGTGCTGTCGCTGGGGAATGGCGGGCAGCCGATTTATTCGGGCTTCGATAACGTCGCTCGTACGGCGATTGGCAGGCCGATCGGCGAGTTCTACGTCTACAAGACCGCGGGCATCTTTCAGACCGCTGCCGAAGTTGCCGCGCACCCCGCACAGACGGGAGCGGTGCCGGGCGACGTGATCTATGTTGACCTGAACGGCGACGGTGTCCTGAACGATGCCGACCGGTACAGCGCCGGCAGCGGAATTCCGAAATGGACGGGCGGACTCTTCTTCGATGGAAAGTTCAGCGCCTTCGACTTTGGCCTGAACATGCACGGCAGTCACGGCAACAAGATCTTCAACGCCCAAAGGTACTGGTCCGACCGTACTGACGATCCTCAGAACCATCGAGCGGCATACTCCCCGTGGACAGCACAGAATCCGAGCACGACGACCCCGCGAGCGGTGTGGGGTCCGCAGGCTTTCTCCAACGACCGACAGAATTCTGACCGCTGGATCGAAGATGGGTCCTACTGGAGGATTCAGAATCTCGTCCTCGGCTATACGCTTCCGACCGCATTCTTCAGTAGGGCAGGGCTCGCTTCAGCAACGCCGCGCATATACATGAACATCCAGAACCTTCACACCTTCACCAGCTACTCGGGCTACGATCCCGAAATCCTGGGCCAGGCCGATCCGCTCGCCCGAGGGATCGACGATGGGCGCATCTACCCCAATGTCCGAACGATTTCGTTTGGCCTCGACCTGAGGATGTAACCCATGACCGCATCCACACAGACACTCAAGGGACTACTCATGCGGAATAATCTGCATCACGCCATCTTGCGATCGCTTCTGGTCGGAGCGGCGTTGATCGGGTGCACGCAGGATTTGAACATTACCAATCCGAATGCGCCCGACACGGCGAACTTCTGGAAGACGGACGCCGATGCCCTGAATGGGATAAACGCCACTTACAACATGCTTCAGCAGCGCGGGACCTACGCCCGCTGGCTTGGATTCGACCTCGACATTCGCTCCGACGAAGGGTTTGCGGGGTGCGGATGGAACGAGCTCTGCCAGTTCAACGCCTTCATTCAGGGCGACTACAACTTCGAGCCAAGTCGCGAGACCTGGCAGATGCACTACTGGACGATTTATCGCGCGAATCAGGTTACGGAAAACGTTCCGGCGATCGCAATGGATGCGGCCCTCCGCGACCGGATTGTTGGAGAAGCGAAATTCTTGCGGGCATTGATGTACTTCAATCTCGTGAATCTGTACGGAGGCGTGCCTCTGGTCATCAAGCCTCCGCTCCCGACGGACAGGCCACCGTCCTCAACGGTAGCCGAAGTCTACGCCCAGATCGAGAAGGATCTGACGGAGGCCGCTGCAGTGTTGCCCGTATCCTATTCCAGCTCCGATCTGGGCCGCGCGACGAAGGGTGCTGCGCTCGCCCTCCTCGGCAAGGCGCAACTGCAGCAAAAAAAATGGGCGACTGCCGCTACCACTCTCGGTCAGGTCGTTGCGATGCCGCAGTACCAGCTGATGCCAAACTACGCGGACAACTTTACCGACAAGTTCGAGAACAATCAGGAGTCCGTATTCGAAGTACAGTTCTCGGATGAAGATCAACTATCATCGGGCGTGGCGGGTCAGAATTACGCAAAGATGATCGGAGCGTGCAGGTCCTTTAACGGAATGCCCGGCGTCGGAGTTGAGCCAAGCTATTGCGATGGGCGCCCCACGCATTGGTTTTTTAACCAGTTCTTTCCCGACACGCTGAACCGCGCTAATTACGACCCACGTCTGGACGCGACGCTATTCTGGAACCGGCCCGGTGGGATGGACGTGTATGGAACGCCTTACACCACTCGTTACGGAGCAACGGCTACCGACGCCTGGTGGAAGAAGTGGGGGGAGTACTACCTGGTTGAGGATCAGAACTGGGACAACCCAATCAACTATCGCGTCATCCGATTTGCCGACGTGTTGCTGATGCAGGCCGAGGCACTCAACGAGTCGGGGCAGACAGCAGCTGCGTATCCGTTGGTGCAGAGGGTTCGCACGAGAGCAGGGGCGGGTACCGTTCCGGCCGGCCTGACTCAGGCGACCATGCGGGACTATATCCTGCATGAGCGTCTGGTTGAGCTCGGCCTCGAGCAGACTCGCTGGCTGGACCTGCAAAGGCACGGCTTGCTCTCGCCAGCTTTACAGTCGCACGACGTGGAATTCAAGAACTTTGTCCTGAACAAGTCGGAATACCTTCCGATTCCACAGAACGAGATCGATCTCAACCCGAACGTCAGGCAGAATCCGGGTTGGTGACATAGACCAGGTATCGGGCGCGTGCGTAATGGCCGCGCCTGGTGCCTTTCACCTCACGTGCTCTAAGGCGTAGATGAACACAATACGAATGATCCGAACGAATAGCTGGGCCCGCGCGCTCGGTTTCGCCTTGCTTGGCGGGTGCTCCAGCGCCAGCGCAGTAAACGGCACTGGAGTACCACCTGCAACCTGCACCTTCAAGAATCCTATTGCGGCGGGCGCGGACCCGTGGGTTGTTAAAAGCGGATCGTACTACTACCTCGCCGAGTCCCGCGACAACGGGATATACATTTACAAATCGTCGTCCCTGACGGCATTAAAAGAAAGCCCTGTAAAGGTCTGGGCCGTTCCCGCGTCCGGTTGGAACGAGACCAACATCTGGGCGCCCGAGCTCCATCACTTCAACAACCGCTGGTACATCTATTATGCGGGCGGTCGCCGGCACCCAGACGGCACGGATGCACCGTTTACGACACAGCGCGCAGGTGTTCTTCAATCGACGATTGACGATCCTCAGGGGCCTTATGAGGACAAAGGGATGCTTTACACGGGCAACGCAATCGGGTCGGGTGGTGGAGACGTATGGGCGATCGATCTCACGGTAGGCCAGATCAACGGGCAGTTGTACGCAGTGTGGTCCGGGTGGGATCAGAATAGCACGACGGACAAAACACCTCAGAATCTCTATCTCGCGCGCATGTCCGACCCGGTGACCATCTCCACGAACCGGGTGATGATTTCTGCGCCGGACGCGGCCTGGGAGCAGGGGCCCGAGCTGAACCTCGAGGAAGGTCCCGAGTTTCTGGAACACGCTGGTCAGGAATTTATTATTTACTCGACGAATGACTCCTGGCTGCCTTCATACAGGCTTGGGCAGCTCCGATTGACGAGCGCAACGGCCGACCCCATGAATCCCGCGACTTATGTGAAGAGCGGGCCTGTGTTCAGCGGCGCGAGCGACGTCTACGGTGTGGGGCACGCCAGTTTCACCACGTCGCCAGACGGGTCTGAGGACTGGATCGTGTATCACTCGAAAGTGGATCCAGCACCGGGATGGAATCGCGACATCCGAACCCAGAAGTTCGGCTGGAACGCGGACGGCTCGCCAAATTTCGGGGTACCCGTTGCGACCGGCGGATCCATCGCAATGCCTTCGGGGCAGTGTAAGTAACCGACCACCTCCAGCC
Organism: Gemmatimonadales bacterium; assembly: GCA_038322455.1. Classification (GTDB taxonomy): domain Bacteria; phylum Gemmatimonadota; class Gemmatimonadetes; order Gemmatimonadales; family Gemmatimonadaceae; genus UBA4720. The sequence goes on from JBBQFZ010000014.1 coordinate 39,258, forward strand.
CTTCTGGAAGAAACCCCTCCCGAGTTAGATTCACCCTGGAAGAAACCCCTCCCGAGTTAGATTCACCGTAATCAGCCGCCTTGCATTCCGAGGCGTTGAGTCGGGACTCAAATGGATGCCCCCGTAGCTCAGGTGGATAGAGCAGCGGTTTCCTAAACCGTTGGCCGGGTGTTCGAGTCACCCCGGGGGCGCTCAGGCTTTTCGACCGGGATTACCAGCGGTGAGATTCAGCTTGATGTCCGTTCCTGAAGTGCAATCACTCCAATGCGTTAACATTCCCTTATGACAACTCCGAACGTTCCGACGAAGTCGCGCTACAACGATGATTCGATGACTGATTGGGCGATGGTCCACAAGCGGGAGGTGACGTGGGGCTTGATCGCTCTCGCCGCCATCGTGCTCGGCCTGTGGTACTACCAGAGGTCACGGACGCTCCTGACGCAACGAGCTGAGAGCCAGTACTTCCAGGCCCGACAAGCGGCAGCGACGGGGAACGTGCTGCTCGCGGCGTCGGACCTCCAGAAGGTAGCCGACCGTTACGAGGGCACTCGAGCGGGAGCCCAGGCCGCGCTCACGGCTGCGCAGCTTATGTATGATCAGAAGAAATATAGGGAAGGAGTCGCCGCCCTTGAGAAGGCGCAGGCAAAGGCCCCAGACGATTTCAAGGCGTCGATCCATGTCCTCGAGGCTGGCGGCTACGAGCAGCTCAAAGACTTTCTGAGTGCTGCCGGTCAGTACAAGCTGGCCGCCACAGCGACGCGGTTTCCCGCGGACAAGGCTCAGTACCAGGCCGCCGCGGCGAGAGACTATATGGCTGCCGGAAAGACCGACGAAGCAAAGGTCATCTGGACTGAGCTGGCCAAGGACGACGCCGGTCCGATGGCCGCCGAGGCCAAGGTTAGGCTCGGTGAAGTGACCGCAAAGCCGATGACCACCTAAACGTTCTATTGAACTGACCGATGGGTAGCTCAGGCAGGCCAGCAGGCTCAACCGTGCGCACCAGAGTATATGCGTATAAGATAGATTATGTAAACTACAATACGTGGATAACTGTGGAGAACCGTAATGGGCGGCCTCCTGGCCCGTCCCAACTCTATTGTTGAGCCGGTCTTACCGGTGATCAGATCATAAAGCACTGGAGGCGTGTCCCAGCCGCCAGCAGCTCGTCCGTCCCGCGACAGTCTGTCAGGCGAGGTCGCGGAGTGTGCCCTCGAAAACGATCCTTCCCTCTCCCCGAAGCGATGGAATCCAAGAGGGTCCCTGGCGAGCGAGCGTAACCACGAGGGGGAGTCCCGAGCGGGTCCAGAGGGTCGTTTCGTGTGCTGATTCGCCCCAGGTTGAGAGCATGATTGCCGTCGCAACCGCGCCCGTTCCGCACGCCAGGGTCTCGGCTTCTACGCCGCGCTCGAACGTCCTATAGGCGAACGAACCGTCCCGACGTTTGGCGACGAAGTTGACGTTGGCACCATCCTCGAGCGAAGGATGGTTGCGAAGAACCGGGCCCCGGCCCGACACGTCGGCGGCCTCGATGTCGTCGATTTGGACGACCACGTGAGGCACCCCGACCAGCGCATAGCCGAGTCGGAATTCGTTTCGATGCGGTCCAAGGTGGCTTGCATCGGGCATGACTTGGGTGACGGGCTCGAGGTCGACCTCCGGCAGCCCCTCCCTCATTCGAGCCTTCAGTGCACCGGCTGCCGTGTGAAGGACGAACCCACCGCCCTGGGCCAAGCCTAGCTCGACCGCGAGTCTCGTGCTGCACAGGCTCGCGTTTCCGCATAGCGCCGCTTCTGAGCCATCGCTGTTGTAGTAGCGCATGCTCACGTCTCCCTTGGGAGCCTTTTCCAGGAACACGACGCCATCCGCCCCAATGCCGGTACCGCGCGCGGACAAATTTCTGATGGCGTCCGGATTCTCGAATTCACGCATGGCTTCTTCTGATTCGGCGAAGACCACGAAGTCGTTGCCCGAGCCTGACATCTTGAAGAAGCGTTGTGCGGACGACTGTGTAGCCATCAGATCCTCCCGGTCATGCTCCACCAGCGCAGACGCCAGACCATCCACACGGCCTCCCGGACGATCCGCTTCGACATTTTGCTCTCGCCTTCAGTCCGATCGACGAAGATGATGGGGATCTCCACGAGCCGAAATCCTCGTTTCCACACGCGATATGACATCTCAATTTGGAACGCGTAACCGTTCGACTTGACGGAACTTAGATCGATCGTCTCGAGCACATTCCGCCGAAAGCATTTGAAGCCGCCGGTGGTATCGAAGATCGGCAGGCCCGTGATTGCGCGCGCATACAGGTTTGCCGCGTAGCTGAGGAAGAGCCGGCTCATGGGCCAGTTGACCACGTTCACGTGGCCGTTCTGGTAGCGCGATCCAAGGACCAGGTCGGCCTCCCTGATGGTCTCGAGAAACTCCGGCAGTCGCTCGGGGTTGTGCGAGAAGTCGGCATCCATCTCAAACACGAGGTCATATTTTCTGTCGAGTGCCCAACGAAATCCTGCCAGGTAGGCTGTGCCGAGGCCCAGTTTGGACGCTCGATGGATGATGTGAACCCTCGCGTTGTTGGCGGCAATCGCGTCGACAATTGCGCCGGTACCGTCCGGCGACCCATCGTCTACCACCAGGACCTCCAATGAAGGATCCTGCGCCAGAATCGCCGGAATCAGGCGGGCAACATTGAACCGCTCGTTGTAGGTCGGTACGATGACCAGAGCACGATCAGGCAACTCGTCTCCTGTCGAGCCAAATGCCCGAGCCGAGCACAAGGAATCCGATTGCGATAGCGAGCCATGTAATCATCTTCCCCCGCTCATACGCAGGGCTCGTAAACGTCAAATCGACGCTGCGTGCTCCAGCGGGCAGCTCCACACCAATGAGAGTGTAATCGGCTCTCCCGAGCGGTGCTGGTTTGCCGTTCACGCTAGCCTTCCAGCCAGGATAGTAGTTCTCGGAGACTA
>JBBQFZ010000015.1:0-40352 GCA_038322455.1 Gemmatimonadales bacterium
TCCCCCCATGTTGCGCATGTCCTGCGCGTCTTCGTGGCTGTTCGTGGTGTGATACGCGTGGTGCATCGCGTGGATCACCGACCCCGCCCCGAGGAACAGCAGTGCCTTGAAGAAAGCGTGCGTCACCAGGTGGAACATGCCTGACACGTAGGCGCCCACTCCAACACCCACGAACATATAGCCGAGCTGCGATATCGTGGAATAGGCGAGGACTTTCTTGATGTCCCACTGCTTGAGGCCGATGCTCGCCGCGAAGATCGCCGTGACGGCGCCCACAACGGCCACCGTCAATGATGCGACTGGCGACAGGGAAAAGAGGGCCGCGCTGCGGGCGATCAGGTAGACACCCGCCGTGACCATCGTGGCGGCGTGGATCAGCGCGGAGACGGGCGTCGGACCAGCCATGGCATCGGGGAGCCAGATGTAGAGCGGTATCTGCGCGCTCTTTCCCGTGCAGCCGAGAAACATGAAAAGGCAAATGGCCGTGACCAGTCCGCTGCCTACGCCAAGCTCGATCGCTTTGGCATTGACACCCACAAAATCAAGAACCCCGATGTTGGCGAACAACATGAACATTGCGACGAGGAACCCAAAATCCCCGATGCGATTCACAATGAACGCCTTCTTGCCGGCGTCCGCGTTGGCCTTGTCGTTGAACCAGAATCCGATGAGGAGATACGAGCAGAGCCCGACTCCCTCCCAGCCGACGAACATCACGGGATAGTTCGAGCCCAGCACGAGCACCAGCATGAAGAACACGAACAGGTTGAGGTACGCGAAATATCGAGGGTATCCCGGATCATCCTGCATGTAGCCGACGCTGAAGACGTGAATCAGCGCTCCGACGCCCGTGATGACGAGAATCATCACCATCGACAGCTGATCGAGCTGGAACGCTGCGTCGATGCGAAGGTCGCCAACCGGCATCCAGCTGAAGTACCGTTGGATGAAAGGAGCATCCATTTGAGCGCCGGTCATCGCGCGCCAGATGCCGAGAGCGAGAAGGAACGACAGGATGAGAACCGCAGGGCCGACGATGCTCGTCACCCCGGCCCACCTGTGACGCTTGACGGCGTGATGATCGTCGCCAACCGCACCCGCTTCTTCCGCGTGCGACAGCGCCGGCGCCTCAGCGGCGCCCTCGGAGTGCGGATGGTGGCCCGGGGTATTGGGATCGGAAGGACCAAAGTGCGCGGCGTTTAGCGAGAGCAGGCCGTTGATGACAAACCCGGCCAGCGGCAGCACGGGCAGCAGCCACACCCAGTCGGCGATCGTACCCGACAACGGGTGCGCGTCCGAGGCCAACGCAACTGCCGATTGGAGAAGCATTAGCCTCTGAGGAGGTTGATGTCCTTGAGATTCACCGTCTGCCGGTGGCGGTAGATGGCAATGATGATCGCGAGCCCCACCGCGGCTTCAGCGGCCGAGACGGTCATGACGAATATCACGAACACCTGACCCGCCGGCCCGTACAGCCGCGAGAACGCCACAAAGGTCAGATTGACCGCGGTGAGCATGAGCTCGACACACATGAAGATGATGATCGCGTTCCGGTGAATGAGAACGCCCATCACGCCAATGATGAACAGCGCCGCCGTAAGCGCCAGAGATTCAGCGAGCACCGGCGGCCCTCCCCCGGCCAAGCACGACCGCGCCGGCGATTGCCACCAGCAGCAGCACGCTCGTCAGCTCGAACGCCAGCAGGTAATCCTTGAAGAGCGGTTGGGCAATCGCCCCGACCGCGTTCAGCTTCTGCAGCTGCTGCTCGTTGAAATCGCGCGGGACAATCAATTGCTCGGGGAGCTTCGATCTGGCGATGACCATTATCTCGCTGAGCAACCCGAGTCCAACCAGCCCCGCGGCGAACTTCCAACCCTTCCCTCTGGCATCTGCCAGCTCGGATGGATGCCCGAGGTTGAGAAGCATGACTACGAACAAGAACACCACCATGATCGCGCCAGCATACACCAGCACTTGCATGACGCCGATGAACTGAGCGTCGAGCATCACGAAGAGAGCAGCCAGACTGAACATTGTGTTCACCAGCCACAGCGCGGCGGCGACTGGACTCTTTCGCGTCACGAACGCGATCGCCGAGGCGAGCGCAATGACGCCGAACAGATAGAAATGAAAGACGTAAAAGAGCGGGTAGTGCTGATCCATCACTCGCCCTTCGGGTCTTCGGGATCCCACATCTCGCAGACGGGGTGCGACTGATCCATCAGCCGTTGAAGATCGTAGACAAAGCCTTCTCTGCTATACTCGGAATTCTCGTAGTGACGGCCGACGTGGATCGCCTCTTCGGGACACACCTCCTGGCAAAAGCCGCAGAAGATGCAGCGGAATTCGTCTATCTCGAACACGAGCGGATAACGGTTTCCTTCCTCGTCTTCACCGGGAACGAGCTTGATGCAGTTTGCCGGGCAGACCGTCGGACACAGCCCGCAGGCGACGCACCTCGCCTTCCCCGTTTCCGTCGTCAGCATGCGATGCGTGCCGCGCCACCGTGGCGAGATCGGCGACTTCTCCTCGGGATACTGGATCGTCACTCTGCCATTGACGTCAAACAGATGCTTGACGGTGACGGCCATCCCTTTGAGCGTGGCGCGGATGTAGCTCACATCCTCGGTCGGCCGCTCGACGATCTTCACGCTGATTGCCATTATCGTCCTGCCTCTGCCGCTGATTTCCTTGGCCTGCGAAGATCGAGACGGCGGAGCCTCTCGATCTCCTTTGGATGCATGCGACCATACGCGGGACTGATGATCCGCCCGCGGTCGAGAATCGCGAAGAGCACGATCAAAAGCGCGATGTTCAACGAACCGAGTATCGCGGAGTACATCATGCCGGGTCCGATTCCTGCCGCGCTCAGTCCGAGCATCACCGATGCGATCAGGACGATGTAGATCAGCGCCAGCGGAAGCATGAACTTCCAGCCGAGCGACATCAGCTGATCGTAACGGAAGCGCGGGAGCGTCCACCGGATCCACATGAAGAGGAAGATGAAGAACATCATCTTCGCCAGCATGATCCCGATCGACAGGAGCGTGAGCCAGCCGCTGAATGGCCCGATGTTGTCGCGAGCGGTGAACGGCACGTCCCAGCCGCCAAAGAACAGCGTCGCCATCAACGCGCTCGCCGTTACCATCCCACCATACTCGGCGATGAAGAAGAGCGAGAATTTCATCGCGCTGTATTCCGTGTGGTAGCCTGCGATGAGCTCCGACTCCGCTTCGGGAAGGTCAAAGGGCAATCGATTGGTCTCGGCGAACGCGGACACCATGAAGATGAAAAATGCGACGGTGAGATTTACTACGTTCCAGCCGCCCCACGCTTGCTGGTTGATGATGGTGTTCAGGCTCACGTTGCCGGCGAGCAGGAGCACGGGGATCGTCGACATCCCCATCGATATCTCGTACGAGATCATCTGCGCGCTCGACCTGAGCCCACCGAGGAGAGCGTACTTGTTGTTCGACGACCAGCCGGCGAGGACGATTCCGTAAACGCCGAGCGAAGTTATCGCGAGGATGAAGAGAAAACCAACCGGAAGGTCCGCGACCACCATGTCGATCCTGCCCCAGCGGGTCGGGAGCGGCGCTCCGAACGGAATTACGCACCACGCGGTGAGTGCGGGGATGAACGAAAGGATCGGCGCCAGAACGAAGATCGGCTTGTTCGCCCCCTCCGGCATCGTCTCTTCCTTCATGAAATTCTTGAGACCATCGGCAGCGGGCTGAAGCCAGCCCTTGCCCACCCTGTTCGGCCCGTGACGATCCTGAATCCAGGCGGAAATCTTCCGCTCAGCCAGGGTGAGCATCGCTATGCCGATCATGTAGATCGTGAAGATGATGATCAGCTTCACGATGGTGAAGATGTAAAATGCCATCCCACTCACAGGCGTAAGGTTCGGATCGGCCGCCTGGAGGAGCGCGTCAATGGCGTGAAGGGACATCATGTAGCACCCACTGCAACTGGCACTTTTGGCCCCGAATCCGGCGCTGTGGCGAGCGGCAATCCCTTGAATCCGATGGTGTCGTAGCTCAGACCCGCGAACGCCGAATTCGACGATGCCAGCTTCGCGAACACTTCCGAGGGCAGGAAGAAATTGCTCTGCTTGCCCATGGCGCCGAGCAGGTCGCCCAGCACGAGCCAGCTGGGACGAGTTTCTCCCGGCGCCTGACGCGCCTGCGTGAACCGCTGCACTCTGCCGCGGAGATTGGTGACTGTCCCGTCTTCCTCGGAGAAGTTGGCAATCGGAAGCACGACACCAGCGTTGCTCGCACACTCCGGCAACACAGAACCGATCACGATGACCTCCCCGGCGCGAGCAACCGCGGCCGCATCTATGCCGGCGAGGTCTTCGCCGGCTACGACCAGCACATCGCCCTTGCTCAATCCCGCGAGAAGATCAGTCGTCTTGCTGAAGCCGAGTGCTTGTGCTCCGTTGACATTGGCGGCGCGCTCGCGGCGGAGCGCGAGGTCTTCGACGCCTGGCAGCGGAGCTTCGGGCCCTTCGGTCACGCGAAACACTCCGCTTCCACCCTGCATCAGCTCGGTGAGCAGGAAAAGCGCCTCATTGGAAAGCATTGCCGATGCCGCGACGAACACCTTCTTTCCACTCAACGCGCGCGCGGCAACGGTAATCGCCGTCTCCCAGCTGCTCACCCTGAGCGCATTACCTGCGCGCACCATGGGATGCTCGGCGCGGTTCTTTTCGTTCATCCAGCGATAGTTCAGACGGCCCCAATCGCACATGAAGAACGCGTTCACGTACTCGTTCTGTCGCGGACGCATGCGCACCAGCTGATTCTCGCGCGTTTCCATCATCACGTTGCAGCCCTGCGTGCAGTTCGGGCAGATGGACGCCGTGCGATCGAGCTCCCACGCGCGCGCCTTGTTGAGAAAATCCTTGGAGAGCAGCGCCCCAACCGGGCAGAGATCGACGACGTTCGCCGCCCACGGATGCGTGAGATCCCTTCCCTCGAACTTCCCGATGAGTGCGCGATCGCCGCGCTCGCTCACGTTCAGTACGGGATCGTGCGCGACGTCGTCCATGAACCGGACGCAACGCGTGCACAGAATGCAGCGATTCGGGACGTAGATCACGTCGCCGCCAAAATCCTCGGCGGGATTGAAGCGCTTGGGCTCGCGGTAGCGGGAATCCTCGCGCCCCTCCTGATAGGTGTAGTCCTGAAGCTCGCACTCGCCGGACTGGTCGCATATGGGGCAGTCCAGCGGGTGATTGATGAGCAGCATCTCGAGCACGCCTTTGCGCGCGTCGAGAGACTTGTCGGAGTAAACGTGAACGACCTGCCCTTCGGCAACGGTCGTCGCGCACGACGGCGCAAGCTTGGGCGCCTTCTCTACTTCCACGAGACACATTCTGCAAACGCCCGCGATTGGAAGCCCGGGATGATAGCAGTAGTGCGGAATGAGAACGCCGGCGGTCTTGGCCGCCTCGAGAATGGTGGTGCCGTCGGGAACGCTGACGGCGCGTCCCTCGATCGTGAGGTTGACCATCTTGACGTCAGCCATCAGGCCACCGCCGCGATCACGGGATGAAACCGCCGACCCTGGATGAGCGCTTCGAACTCGCTGCGGAACTTCTTGATTCCGGAAACGACCGGCACCGCGCATGAATCGCTGAGCACACAGATCGTCTTGCCGGTCATCTGATCAGCGATGTCGAGCAGCGTGTCCATGTCCTCCATTGTTCCCTGCCCATCGCGGATCCGCTCCATGATCTTGGTCGTCCACGCCGTTCCCTCTCGGCACTGCGTGCATTGGGCACAGCTCTCGTGCGCGAAGAAGCGAGCGATGCGCGCGATGACCGACACCATGGATTGCGCGTCGTCGATGACGATCACCCCGCCGGAGCCGAGCATCGACCCCTGGGCAACGAACCCCTCATAGTCCATGAGCGTGGCTTCGGCCTCATCCATCGTCTGAATGGGAACCGACGCACCGCCCGGGATCACAGCCTTGAACTTTCTTCCATGGTTCGGCCCACCGCACAGATCGTAAAGGAATTCCTTGAAAGGAAATCCGAGCACGACCTCGTACGTTCCGGGCCGCTGCACGTTGCCGCACACCGAGAAGAGCTTGGTGCCCGTGCTCTTCGGATTCGATAACGACATCTTCTTATACCAGTCGGCGCCGTTCATCAGTATGGGCGCGGCCGCGATCAACGTCTCGACGTTGTTGATCGTCGTCGGCGATCCGAACACTCCGGAAACCGCGGGAAAGGGCGGCTTGATGCGCGGGTTGCCGCGACGCCCCTCGAGCGAGTTCATGAGCGCGGTCTCTTCACCGCAGATGTAAGCGCCGGCGCCTTTGTGCACGTGCACGTCGATTCGCTTGCCCGTCCCCATTGCGTTCTTGCCGAGGATTCCCGCCGCGTACGCTTCCTTCACAGCCTGCTCCATCCAGTAGAGCGGCTCGGTGAATTCGCCACGAATGTACACGTACGCCGTCTCGGCCCCGATAGCATATGCGCCGATGGCGCATCCCTCGACCAACGCGTGCGGGGTCCATCGCATCAGCTCGCGGTCCTTGAAGGTCCCGGGCTCTGACTCGTCGGCGTTGCAGCAGAGATAGTGCGGCTTGCCATCACCGGGCTTCATGAACGACCACTTCATCCCGGTCGGGAAACCTGCCCCACCCCGTCCGCGCAGGCCGGACTCCTTCACGACGCTCACGATATCAGCTGGAGCCATGCCGAGCGCTTTCTCGAGCGCCTTGTAGCCGCCGCGCTTCTTCCAACCCTCGAGCGTGCGCGCCTCGGCGTCGCCGAAATACCTGGACAGTACCGGCGTTTCTCTCTGATGCGGCTGGTTCGGATAACCCATTATGCGAGTTTTGCGAGTAGATCCGGAACCTTCTCCGGCGTAACCGATTCGATGAATTCTTCGTTGACCATCACGGGCGTGGCAAACCCGCAGGCGCCAAGGCACTCGACTTCGATCACGGTGAAGCGTCCATCGGGCGAGGTGAGACCGAGCTCTCCCGTGTTGGTGTGGCGAAGGAACGCCTTCACCACATCTTCGGCGCCGCAAATTCCGCAAGGCGAGGTGGTGCACACCTGGATGAAATACTTTCCAACCGGGTGCTGGTGATACATCGTGTAAAACGTGACCACTCCCTTCACGTAGGCCGGTGTGAGCTCGAGCAATCCTGCGACCTCCACCATCCCCTCCTCGCTCACCCAGCCGCGCTCGCGCTGCACCATCCAGAGCGCGGGCAGGAGCGCCGCCATCTTCGTCGGATATCGCGTGAGCAGCTCGTCCAGCTCGCGCTTACCCTCTCCGGTGAACACCGGCGTGTAGGGCTCGTGTGCGGAACGGTCGTGCGAGGCGTAATCCGGCGACTCGAGTCCGCCGACAAGGTCAGGCGTCAACGATCGATCTCCCCCATTACAATGTCGATGCTGGCGTTGATGGCGATGACGTCCGACAAAAGGTGACCTTCGACCATCTTCGGAATCGCGGCGAGGTTCACGAACGAAGGGGGACGGATTCTCCAGCGCACCGGCTTGGAGGTGCCGTCGGATACCATATAGTAGCCCTTCTCTCCCTTTGGACTCTCTACCGCCACGTAAGACTCGCCGACAGGAGGACGCGGCCCTTCCATCACGACCTTGAAGTGATGGATCATCGATTCCATCTCGCTCGTCGCCTTGGACTTGGGCGGGAGGATGATGCGCGGATCGTCGATGTTCACCGGACCGTCAGGCAGCCGGTCGGCGGCCTGCTGAAGAATGCGGAGGGACTGCCGCAGTTCCTCGAACCGGACGAGATACCGATCGTAAACGTCTCCGTTCGTGCCGACGGGAACGTCGAAGTCGTAGGTTTCGTAGTCGAGGTAAGGGAAATCCTTTCGCACGTCGTAGTCGACGCCGGAGGCACGAAGCATGGGACCGGACAAGCCCCAGTTGATGGCTTCGTCCGGAGTCATGACGCCGAGTCCGATGGTGCGGCCAACCCAGATGGCGTTCCTGGTCAGTACACGATCGATCTCGTCCAGGGTGTGTGGAAATGTCCGATTGAATTGGCGAAGCCCGTCCATCCATCCACTCGGAATGTCCGCGGCCATGCCGCCGACGCGCGTCGCCGACGTCGTGAGGCGCGCGCCTACCCACTTCTCGAGGAGCCTGTAAATCTCCTCTCGCCTCTGGAACGCCCAAAGGAATGGCGTGAACGCGCCAATGTCGATGCAGAAAGTGCCGAGCCACACGAGGTGCGACATGATTCGCGACAGCTCGGACGCGATGACGCGAAGCACCTTGCAGCGCTCGGTGATTTCAATTCCAAACAGACGCTCGGCTCCGAGCGCGAAGGCGACGTTGTTGCCGATGGAGTTGAGGTAGTCTTCGCGATCCGTCCAGCAGATTATCTGGTTGTACTGGCGATATTCTCCGATCTTCTCGAAGCCGCAGTGCAAGTAGCCGATGTGGGGTATGCAGCGTACGACCGTCTCGCCATCGAGCTCGAGCACCAATCGAAGCACGCCGTGCGTTGCCGGGTGCTGGGGCCCGATGTTGATGAGCATGTGCTCGCCCTCGAGATCGGGCTCCATGCCCGGCGGCGGCTCAATAGCTATCGCTGTTCCGCCGTCATTCGTGACGAGAGGAATGCGTTGGGGTCGGCCCTGCGCATCCAGACCCGACGTCGAAAGCTCTACTTCCACGGTGCGCCTGGCCATTATTCGCCCGTCCTCTCGCCCTTGCTCAACCTTTCGCGCATGTCAGGGGGAAGTTCGGCGAACGCATCAGCGATCGTAAGCTCCTCCATCGAATAGCGCGCTTCCGGATTCTGCGCGAGCGCCTGACGCAGCTGCTCCGAACGACTGAAGCGACCGCGAAGTGGAAAATCCTTGCGGAGAGGATAGCCTTCCTTGTACGACTCCCACATCAGAAGGCGTCGAAGATCGGGGTGCCCCGTGAAGCGGATGCCGAACATGTCGTAACACTCGCGCTCGAGCCAATCGGCGGACTTATAGATGTCATAGACGCTGGCGATCTCGAGTGGCTTGCCTTTGGGAATCTGGGCCTTGATGCGCAGAAAACGCCGGTATGGAAGCGAGCGAAGGTGCCACACAACTTCGATCGGAACTTCGGAATCCCGGTACTCGACGGCGGTGACGTCGCTCAGAAAGTCGTATCTCTGCGAAGGATCGTCGTGCAGCCACCGGATCACCTGTTGCACCGATGCTGGCTCCACGTAGACGACGGTCTCGCCCCAAATGACTTCCACGCGCTTTACCGCCGAGCCGAACTTGTCCTGCACCGCCTTCGCCGAAGGATTTGCCGGCGCGCCGCGATGCAAAACATTCTTCTGCGTGGCGGGCTGACTCTCGGGCGCACTCGCGCCGGTGCGCACAACATCGAATCTGTTCACGGCGCCGACCTCATTTGGTTCACCGAGTTGCCGAATGGCTCTCCCAGCTCATCGATCACCGATGGCGGGATGTAGAGCTGGCTCCGCGGATCGGGCTCCATCTCGTCGCGCGTGCCGGCGTCGGAGGAGCGCTCGTTCTTTACTTTCTCCTGGAGCATCCGAATGCCATAGAGAAGTCCCTCAGGCCGCGGAGGACATCCCGGCACATACACGTCCACCGGAATGATTGTATCGATCCCCTGCACTACGGCGTAGTTGTCGAACATTCCGCCCGTCGAAGCGCAGGCGCCCATTGAGATGCTCCACTTGGGCTGAGGCATCTGCTGCCAGATGCGGCGGATGATGGGCGCAAGCTTGAAGGGCACGCGTCCCGCGCAAATGAGAACGTCAGCCTGGCGCGGCGAGAAGCTCATCCGCTCCATGCCGAAGCGAGCGAGATCGAAATCGCTTGCGGCCGTCGCCATGAACTCGATCGCGCAGCAGGCCGTGCCGAAAGGCATCGGCCACAGAGAGTTTGCGCGCGCCCAATTGACGAGGAAATCCATGCGCGTCGCCACCCAACCTTCCTGAGATTCGGGCGCGTATGAAACCGTTCGATGCTCGCCCGAACCGGTCAATCCCATTGTAATGCCCCTTTCTTCCAGACGTAGACAAAGCCAACCAGCAGGATCAGCATGAACACGAGCATCTCACCCAACCCGAAGAATGAGACGTTTCCCACGGGACAGAGGTTGTTCACCAGCGGCACGAAGCAGGACAGCTGCTTGTAGTAGACGGCCCACGGGATCATGAAAACCGTCTCGATGTCGAAAATGATGAACAGAATCGCAACGAGGTAGAAGCGCACCGAGAATCGTTCGCGCGCATCCCCGAGCGCGGGAATCCCGGACTCGTAAGCCTGCTGCTTGACCGGAGTCGGACGCGCGCGGATTGTGAGCGTCGAGATCGCGATGATCAGGAGCCCGTTCATCACCACGAAACCGAGCAGCATCAGAACCGGGAAATAAGCGCGCGCCATGGGGTTCCAGACTTCGTGAAAAATTTCACTAACTCTATTTCTGGGAATTTACAGACGCCCATCTTGTAATTCAACGGCTCCCGTTCGGTGGCGGTGCCAGTGCGAAAACCGTACATTCACGACGAAAAGCCGCGACCACTCTCGCGCAACCTGCTGGCGGACGAAGGCCGGCATCTCACCGCAATCCAATCCCCATCAATGACAATCCAAGCGGATCGCTGGATCACCCGAATGGCCAAAGAGCACCGGATGATCGAGCCCTTCGAGAGCAGTCAGGTCAGGGCCGGCGTCATTTCCTACGGCGTGAGCTCCTATGGTTACGATATGAGGGTCGCGCCCGAGTTCAAGATCTTCACCAACGTGCTCAGCTCGATCGTTGATCCCAAGAACTTCGATTCGAACTCGTTCGTGGAATTCGAGGGCCCGATCTGCATAGTTCCGCCCAACTCCTTCGCGCTGGGCCGTTCGGTGGAATATTTCCGGATCCCGCGCAACGTCGTCACCATCACCGTAGGTAAATCGACCTACGCAAGATGCGGCATCATCACCAACGTCACGCCGTTCGAGCCGGAGTGGGAAGGTTTCGTGACTCTGGAGATTTCCAACACCACCCCGCTCCCCGCCAAGATCTACGCGAACGAGGGCATCGCTCAGGTTCTGTTCTTCAAAGGCGAGGAGGAGCCCGAGGTCTCGTACAAGGACAAGAAGGGTAAGTACCAGGGTCAGCGAGGAGTGACGCTTCCGCGACTCTAGTGCGGAGCATGGCCCCCTGCTTGCCTCATTGACTAGCAAGAACCGAATATCGGAGGACGTTCAGCTGATGCAGAATCGCGATGGAGTACAGAAAGGACCCCAGGATCATGCAGAAGGCCAACATGGGGCAAAGACCCGCGGCAAAATTCTCGAGCAGCTCCACAACGGCAACGGTGCCGATGCCCCCAAAAAAAACGGACTCGATCCTAAGACGATACCACATCCCGCCGCCCACCGGCTCTTCGAAGAACGGCAACAGCACGACATAGCCGAGAAGCACAGCGAGAAGACGAGATTGAACCGCGAGGTCGAGCGGCGTCACCTCGATCCCAACCACATCCCGAAAATCTGACTTAGGGCGCGCGAAGCCGCGCTAGGAACGCGTCCCGAACAGACTGGCCCGCACGAAATCGCGGTTCATTCGCGTGATGGTGTCGATGCTGATCTCTTTCGGACACGCTTCCTGGCACTCACCGTGTAGCGTGCAGCTCCCGAAGTTCTCCAGATCCATCTGCTCGACCATTCCCAGGGCGCGACGGTAGCGCTCCGGTTGCCCCTGAGGCAGCAGTCCCAAATGCGTGATCTTCGCCGCGGTGAACAGCGAAGCTGATGCATTCGGACAAGCCGCTACGCACGCGCCGCACCCAATGCAGGCGGCCGCGTCCATCGCCATTTCCAGATTGTCCTTCGGAACCAGAATGTTGTTTGCATCCTGCGCTCCGCCGGTCGGCGCGGAAATAAACCCACCGGCCTGAATGATCCGGTCGAAGGCCGAGCGATCGACCGTGAGGTCCTTGATCACGGGAAACGCCCGCGCGCGCCACGGTTCGATGTAGATCGTGTCGCCGTCCTTGAAGCTTCGCATGTGCAGCTGACACGTCGCCGTTCCCCGCATAGGACCGTGGGCGATGCCGTTGATCATCAGGCTGCACATACCGCAGATGCCTTCGCGGCAATCGCTGTCGAAGGCGATGGGTGTCTCGTTGCGCTCCGTCAAGCCTTCATTGACGACGTCAAGCATCTCCAGAAACGACATGTCGGGCTTGATGTCGCGCGCCTGGTAGACAACCATCTTTCCCGGAGCGTCGGATGCCGCCTGCCGCCATACGTGAAGTGTGAAATTCATTACTTGTAGCTCCGCTGAGACAGCTTCACGTTCTCGAAGACCAGGTGCTCCTTGTTGAGGATCGGAGCGCTGTCATCGCCCGCGTATTCCCACGCGGCGACGTACGCGTAGTTGTCGTCGTCGCGGAGCGCCTCTCCGTCGGGAGTCTGACTCTCCTCCCGGAAATGGGCGCCGCACGATTCTCGGCGATCCAGTGCGTCAATGCACATCAGCTCGGCCAGCTCGAGGAAGTCCGCCACGCGGCCGGCTTTTTCAAGTGCCTGGTTGAGCTCTACATCACTCCCCGGCACGTTGACATCGCGCCAGAACTCATTGCGGAGCTCGGGGATCTTTGAGAGGGCGATTTTCAGCCCGGCTTCGTTGCGCGACATCCCGCAATATTCCCACATGATCCGACCGAGCTCGCGGTGGAACGACATCACCGTCCGCTTACCGTCTATGGAAAGAAACTTTTTCGTTCGCTCGGCGACCGCATTCGTGGCTTCCCCAAACGCCTGATGGGTTAGATCGACCTTCGACAGCTTCTGGTTGGCCAGATAGTCGCCGATTGTATTCGGGATCACGAAGTAGCCGTCGGCCAGACCCTGCATCAGAGCCGAAGCGCCGAGTCGGTTCGCCCCGTGATCCGAGAAATTCGCCTCTCCGGTAACGTGGAGCCCCGGAATGTTGCTCATGAGATTGTAGTCGACCCAGAGCCCTCCCATCGTGTAGTGAACCGCGGGATATATCCTCATGGGCGCTTCATACGGATTCTCGGCGGTGATGCGCTGGTACATCTCGAACAGATTTCCGTAACGCTCTTCGATCACTCCCTTCCCAAGGCGCTTGATCGAGTCCTCGAAATCGAGGTAGACGCCGAGTCCGGTCTCGCCGACTCCGCGCCCCTCGTCGCAGACTTCCTTGGCGGCCCGAGATGCAATGTCCCGAGGAGCGAGGTTGCCAAAGCTCGGATACTTGCGCTCGAGGAAGTAGTCACGTTCTGCCTCGGGAATCTCCCTCGGACGACGCTTGTCGCCGGTTTGTTTCGGTACCCAGACCCGTCCATCGTTTCTCAGCGACTCGCTCATGAGCGTCAGCTTCGATTGATAGTCGCCGCTGACTGGAATGCAGGTCGGATGGATTTGGGTGAAGCACGGATTCGCAAACGCTGCTCCGCGCTTGTAGGCGCGCCAGATCGCGGTAGCGTTCGATCCCTGCGCGTTGGTCGACAGGTAGAAGACGTTTCCGTATCCGCCTGAAGCGATGACGACCGCGTCGGCGACGTGGGACTCGATCGCGCCGGTGACGAGATTTCGCGTCACGATCCCGCGCGCTTTACCGTCGACAACCACGAGGTCGAGCATCTCCGTGCGCGGATACATCTTCACGCCACCCTGAGCGATCTGGTGCTCCAGAGCCTGATAGGCGCCGAGCAGCAGCTGTTGACCTGTCTGCCCGCGTGCGTAGAACGTCCGCGACACCTGCGCTCCACCGAACGACCTGTTGGCCAGCAATCCGCCGTACTCGCGCGCGAACGGAACGCCCTGGGCCGCGCATTGATCGATGATGTTGA
This sequence comes from Gemmatimonadales bacterium, assembly GCA_038322455.1. Lineage (GTDB taxonomy): Bacteria > Gemmatimonadota > Gemmatimonadetes > Gemmatimonadales > Gemmatimonadaceae > UBA4720. The sequence goes on from JBBQFZ010000015.1 coordinate 13,845, forward strand.
CGCTGAGCTCGGCAAGGCGATAGACGTTCCCTTCCCGGGAGCGGAAGTCGCCACCCTTGATCGTGTCGTAGAAAAGCCGGTAAATGCTGTCGCCGTCGTTCCGGTAGTTCTTGGCGGCGTTTATTCCGCCCTGCGCCGCAATGCTGTGCGCTCGCCTCGGCGAGTCCTGAAAGCAGAAGCACTTCACGTTGTATCCGAGCTCGCTCATTGTCGCGGCAGCGGCCCCGCCGGCGAGTCCGGAGCCGACAACAATTACGGTGTATTTCCGCTTGTTCGCCGGGTTGACGAGCTTCATCTCGAAACGGTGCTTATCCCATTTCTGCTGGAGAGGGCCGGCGGGGATTCTGGCGTCGAGCCGGAGGGTCATCGAACGATCCCCGCGAATACCGCGATCGGAATCGAGGTGAACGCGCCCCACACCAGAACCGCGAGGACGAGAGAAACCCGGCGATGCAGCGGTTCAGCCGACGGGGGACTGACGCCGATGCTTCTCACAGACGCCCAGGCGCCATGGTACAGATGGAGCCCGAGCGCTATCATCGCGACAACGTAGAAGAGCGATATCCACCAGATCCTGAAGCTCGAAACCACGTTGGCGTAGACATCCACGCTACTGTATACGTTCGCCGGACGGATCGTTCCTGTAGTGAAATGCAGGATGTGAACGACGATGAACACTAGCAGCAGCGCCCCGCCCCAGCGCATCGTTCGCGACGATATCGTGGCGACCTGCGCCTCCCTCTTCGTGTACCCGACGGTGCGCGCGGCGCGGCTCTGGCGGGTGAGCTGGATCGCAGCCGTCACGTGCAGAATTACCGCGATGATGAGAACAGCGCGGAGCGTCCAGAGGATCTCGCCCGTACTCTTGAGAAAGCGGGAGTAGGAGTTGATCGCCTCCGGGCCGCGGAAAACGAGAAGATTGCCGAGCGCGTGGACGAAGACGAAGCCGACACCGATGAGCCCCGTAATCCCCATGACGAATTTCTTGCCAACCATGGAGCGATAGAAGCCGCGAATCCCGCCCATCGGCCTGTTACAGCTTTACCGCGCCCATTGGCTCGCGGACCGCATCCGCGCTCTTTGCCAGGGCATCGTGCTCCGCTCGCGTGAGCTCCACTTCGATGATCGATTCGAGTCCGCGCCTGCCGAGCTTGCAGGGAACGCCGAGGAAAAGTCCTGACATTCCATACTCTCCCTCGAGCCAGGCGGCGCACGGAAGAATTCGCTTCTGGTCGAACGCGATCGCCTCGCACATCTGCACCGCGGCCGATGACGGAGCGTAGTACGCCGAGCCGGTCTTGAGGTACTTCACGATCTCTGCTCCGCCGGTGCGCGTTCTCTCGACTATCGCATCGAGCTTGGCCTGCGCCATGAGCTGCGTGACTGGAATCCCGCTGACCGACGTGTAGGAGATGAGCGGTACCATGGTGTCTCCATGGCCGCCGAGAACCATCGCCTGGATGTCGCGGACGGAGACGTCGAGCGCCTCCGCTATGAAACCGCGATAACGCGCCGTATCGAGGACGCCCGCCATTCCAAGCACGCGTTCTCTTGGAAACCCCGTGACTTTCATCGCGACGTATGACATTACATCGAGGGGGTTCGATACGACGATCAGTATCGCATTCGGCGATGTGTGCTTGATCTCCTGTGAGACCTGCTTGACGATTCCGGCGTTTGTATTGAGAAGATCGTCTCTCGACATCCCGGGCTTCCGCGCTATTCCCGCGGTGATCACGATGATGTCGGAATCCTTTGTCTCCTCGTATCCGTTCGTCCCGATGACGCGGGAGTCGAATCCTTCGATTGGCGCTGACTGCCACTGGTCGAGAGCCTTGCCCTGCGGGATTCCCTCCATCACGTCGACCATTACCACTGTGCGCGCGAGCTCTTTCTCGGCCAGGCGCTGCGCGGTGGTCGCACCGACGTTGCCAGCGCCAACCACCGTAATCTTATTGACCATTTCGCTTTGTTTTTGGTTTGTGGAGTGCTCTCAGCGAAAGTTATCGGGCTGGCGCACCGCGAGCAATCGGACGCGCGCTCAGCCGCCGACCTGTGACAGCGCGCGGAGACCGCCGATACTCATCTGAAGGAGATGATGCTCTTTTGGCTTCGTCTCCAGTGCCGCGCGAAAATATGGCTCGAGCGGCATGCCCGATCTCAATGGGGTGCGGAGATCGACTTCGTCGTCACCGAAGAGGCATGTGCGCAGTCGGCCATCCGCGGTCAACCTCACCCGGTTGCAGGTTCCGCAGTATGTGTGCGACATCGGCGTGATCACTCCGATCGTTCCGCGCGCGTGGGGAAACCGATAGTAGCGCGCCGGCCCGTTCCCCCGCTCCGGACCTGTCGTCGGTTCGAGCGGCGCGACATCCTCCAGAGTCCGGAGAATCTCGTCAGCGGGAACCACGTGCTCCCACGTGAGATCACGCATCTCGCCCACTGGCATCAGCTCGATGAACCGGACGTGCCACGCGTGTGCGATCGTGAGCGCTGCGAAGTCGCGCACCTCGTCGTCGTTTATTCCACGCATCACCACGACGTTCAGCTTGATCGGCGAGAGCCCGGCTTCCTCAGCCGCGGTGGCGGCGGCTACGGGGTCGAAGTCGATGTTCCGCCTCGAGATCGCTTTGATCCGATCGGATCTCAGGGAATCGGCGCTCATGTTGATGCGATCGAGCCCTGCCCTCTTCAGTGAAACGGCAAGATCGGGCAATCGCACGCCGTTCGTAGAGAGCGAGATGTCTTCGATCTCGGGGATTTCGCGGAGCATCCCGACGAGCCGTTCGAGGTCCGGCCTCAGCGTTGGCTCGCCGCCGGTAATCCGAAGCCGACGCAATCCAAGTGGCGCCAGCTGGGTCACGACGCGGGCAATCTCCTCGTATGAAAGAATATCGGACTTGGGAAGCCACTCGAGGCCAGCCAGCGGCATGCAATAAACGCAGCGAAAGTTGCAACGATCGGTGACCGATATCCGCAGATACTCGATCCCGCGTCCGAAGTTGTCCGTTAGCGTGACGCTCAAGTCCGCGAAGCCTCGGCGGCGCGCGTTGGGTCGACCCATTCGCGCGTACCATCGACGTAATGCTCCATCTTCCAGATCGGAACGCGCTTCTTGATCTCCTCGATCACGAAGCGCGTGCAATCGAGTGCGGACGCGCGATGCTCGTGGGCAGCGACAATTGCAACACTCACATCGCCGAGCTCCAGCGTCCCCGTCCGATGCTCGATGACTATGGATTGAACACCAAAGCGCTCCTCCGCCTCATCGAGGATGCGCGTCAGCTCGGATTCCGCCATCGCCGCATACGCGGAATATTCGATCGCGCTGACTTTGCGTCCGTCGTTGATTTCTCGAACGGTGCCGATGAAGCTCGATATTGCCCCATAGGCGGGTGATCGTACCTCCGCGATGAGCGCGGCCGGATCGATCAGGCGAGTGACGATCGCCGAGCGCTTCATCCACCCGCCACGGGCGGAATCAAGGCGATCTCATCACTTGATTGGATCCGCTGATCGGACGACGCAAAAGCCCGGTTCACCGCGACACGAGGAGTGGCCGGCAGCATCGAAGCTCCGGGAAGCAGGCGGATGTGGTGGAGTAGCTCGTTTACGGTGCTGTCAGGCGCGAGGGGGATTTCTATGGTGGAGGCGCCCAGGAGCTCTGCGTAGGAAGCAAACAATTGCACTGTCACGGTAGACATGTGCGCTCTCCCGCCCCGCTCAAGGAGCTAAGTCCTTACGCTTCCGACATCTGCGAGACGTCCACTCCGGCAACCAGGGCCCGCAATTCCTTCGAAGGCTTGAACACCGGAACCGGCCGCGCGGAAACCTCAACAGGCGAACCCGTGCGAGGGTTTCTAGCCATGCGCGTCTTTCGGTTCCGGATCTTGAACGTGCCGAATCCCCTGACCTCGATGTTTTCCTGAGTCTGAAGCGATTCCTTGATCGCCTCGAGAAAAGCGTCGACGACTCTCGCGCAATCCTTCTTGGATATCATCGGCCCGGCAGTCCGTGAAATCTGGGTCGTGACACGCTCGACGAGGTCGGCTTTGGTCATTGCAAAACTCCGAAGGGAGACGCACTTAGCAGCGTAAGTGCTTTGAAGTTATGGCTTTACTGAAAGGCTGTCAAGCGAGCGCCGGCCTACCTCAGGGAGCCTTTCAGCGCGCCCAGGAACTCCTGAAAGAGGGGCCGGGCGTCGTGCGGACCGGGCGCTGCCTCGGGGTGGTATTGGACGCCGAAGACCGGAAGCTCGCGGTGGCGAAGCCCCTCGATCGTTCCGTCATTGAGATTGACGTGAGTGACTTCCAGATCGCGCGCTCCCTTTACCGCGCTTTCGTCGCCCTCCACCGCAAATCCGTGATTCTGTGCGGTAATCAGGACGCGGCCTGTTTCGACTTCCTTTACGGGATGATTTCCCCCGCGATGCCCGTACGGCATTTTCGCGGTTGTTCCTCCGAACGTAAGGCCGAGCAGCTGGTGACCGAGACAGATTCCAAAGGTGGGGATCTCCGCCGCGGTAAGCGCGCGAATGATCCCTGGGGCGTAGGCGACTGCGTCCGGGTCGCCCGGACCGTTCGAGAGGAATATTCCATCCGGTTCTTCCGCGAGCACGGTTTCGGCTGGAGTGGCCGCCGGTACGACGGTAACTCTGCAGTCGTTCTCCCCAAACAGTCGGAGAATATTTCGCTTGATCCCGTAGTCGTACGCCACAATGTGGTGACGGGCGCGCGGATCTCCCCACGTGTACCTCTCTCGCGTGGAAACGCGCGACGCGAGATCGAGCCCTTCCATCGAGGGGCACGCGTCGAGCGCCGCGCGACTGGCCTCGTCCGGTTCAAGGCCGGCACCGATGACACCGCGCATGACGCCGACCGATCTGAGGTGACGCGTGAGGCGACGAGTGTCAACATCCGCAATGATAGGAACTTGAGCTGCTGACAACCAAGCGCCGAGGCCGCCCGTCGCGCGCCAGTTTGAGAACGTTTGCGAGAGCTCGCGGACCACAACTCCGGCCACCTGCGGCGCCGACGATTCGGGGTCTTCGGCGTTCACGCCGTAGTTTCCGATTTGGGGGGCGGTCATCACCACGATCTGGCCGCGATACGACGGATCGGTGAAGACCTCCTGGTAGCCGGTCATGTTTGTAGTGAAGACGACTTCGGCGACCGCGGGCAGCAGCGAAGCTGACGCCTCGCCGGTCAGCCGGCCACGGAAAAGGGTTCCATCCTCAAGGAGGAGGAACCCCGGTTCGAAAGCTCGTGTGACGGTCAACTTACCGCTTCGGTGCAGTAGTTGGAGGCTTGGCCCCGGGAGCGCCCTGCGGGGCCTGGGTCGTGGGGGTCGTTGCGGAAGGTGCCGGCTCCAGCGGAACTGCAGGCGCTGACGTCGGCGCAGGCGCGACATTCACCGGCTGCGAGCCGAGCCCCTTCTCCAATACTGAGCGGGGCGCCGAAGTGTGCGTCGACATGATCTGCAGAATGAAGGACAGCCCGAGGAAAAGCCCACCGCCCCACCAGCTGATAGTGGTGAGAAGGTTTCCGGCCTGCCTGATTCCGATGAGCGCGTCGGGAGAAGAGCTCGCTCCGCCGAAGCTGGCAGCGAGACCGCCGCCCTTTCCGCTCTGGGCGAGCACTGCAAATATGAGGACGATGCAGTCAATAACCAGCAGCGTCAGAAGAAACGTGTAAAGCATTGATAGGATTAAAGTTCAGCGTGGTCGTTCAATATCGGCCCGCCGGGGGAAAAACTCAAGTCTTGAGCCGTGTCTGTGCGATGGCGAGCCATGAGGTGGCATCGACGCTCGCACCTCCTACCAGTAGACCGTCGACCTCTGGCGCCGCGAGCAGGCTGGCAGCGTTGTCGGCGTTGACGCTTCCGCCATACAGGATCGGAATTTCGTCAGACCGAGTCCCTATCATTTCCTTGAGCTCTGATCGGAGCACGGTATGGATGGCGGAAGCGTCCCCGGCCGAGGCGGTGAGGCCCGTGCCGATTGCCCACACCGGTTCGTAGGCGAGCAGAAAATCCGTCGAAATGAGATTCGGAATCTGGGAGAGCCCTTCACGAAGCTGGTGCGTTACGATCTGTTCGGTCTGACGCGCCTCTCGTTGCGCGATGGTTTCGCCAACGCAGAGCATGAAGGTCAGCCCCACTTTAGCCGCGGCTGCACACTTCTTCGCGGCCTGCGCATCGGTCTCTCCGAACACGTGACGCCGCTCCGAATGCCCGACGAGCACGACGCGCGCACCAGCGTCCTTTGCCATCGCGGCCGAGGTCTCACCAGTGAAGGCGCCCTTCTCCGCCCAATGAATGTTCTGGATTCCGGCGACCACGTCGGTGCGGCCGGACGCGGCGGCCGCGACCGTGCTGAGCGTGACTGCCGGCGGAAATATTACTACGGTGCGATCAGTATGCGGCTGATACCCGGCGAGGAAAGTTTGCATGAAAGCATTCGCCGCTGTCGGCCCATTGTTCATCTTCCAGTTGGCGGCGAGAACCGGACGCTTCATCACGCGTCGTCCAGTACTTCTACGCCGGGAAGCTTCTTGCCTTCGAGAAACTCGAGTGACGCGCCGCCACCGGTGGACACGTGGCTCATTTTCTTTTCGAGGCCCGACTCCGCGACGGCGGCAGCAGAGTCACCCCCGCCGACGATTGTCGTCGCTCCCTTTGCGGTGGCGTGGGCCATCGCTTCGGCGATCGCGCGCGTGCCGCCGTCGAACGGGGGGGTCTCAAAGACACCCATAGGCCCATTCCAGATGATGGTCTTGGCGGACGCGATTGCCCTCGAGTAAGACGCGATTGTTTCGGGACCGATGTCGAACATCGCCTGGTCCCTCGGGATCGAGCTGCGGGGGACAGCCTTCGCGGCTTTGGCCTGGTCGAGAGACGGCGCAACCATCGCGTCATGTGGCAACGTGAGTTTCATGCCCGCGCGCTCGAGCAGATCCCTCGCCATCGAAACGCGATCCTCCTCGACGAGTGACTTGCCGATCTCGAGTCCCATTGCCTTGTAAAACGTGCAGGCCATCGCGCCTCCGATCAGCAACCCGTCCACCTTGGGGAGCAGCTGCTCTATCACATCGATCTTTCCGGAAATCTTGGCGCCGCCCAGAATGGCGACGAACGGGCGCTTGGGGTTGGTGAGAGCGCCGCCGAGGTAATCCAGCTCGGTCTGCATTAACAAACCCGCTACGGCCGGACGCAGATGCTCGGCGACTCCGACTGTGGAAGCGTGGGCGCGGTGCGCCGCGCCGAATGCGTCGTTGACGAAGCAGTCTCCAAGCTCCGCGAGGGCGCGAGAGAGACGAGGATCGTTCTTCTCCTCGCCGCCGAGAAACCGGGTGTTCTCGAGAAGCAGGATCTCGCGTGGCTGGATTTGCCGGCTCGCCTTGAGGGCCTCGTCCGAATCCGTCGATTCGAGAAAGATGACCTTGCACCCCGTGAGCTGCGCCAGGCGCTTCGACACCGGCTCGAGGGAATATTTCTGCTCCGGCTTGCCCTTAGGCCGCCCGAGGTGCGAGAGCACCACCGGTAGCCCGCCGCGTTCCAGCAGAAGCTTGATAGTCGGCAGCGCCGCGCGGATGCGAGTGTCGTCGGTGATCTCTGAATTGTCGTCGAGCGGAACGTTGAAGTCGACGCGAAGGAGCACCCGCTTGCCCCTGATCTGCTCGTCGGTCAGGTCCCGGACTGTTTTCTTTTTCATTGCTCGAATCGGCCCTAGAGTCGGGACCCCATGAAGCGCAGCATGTCGACGCAGCGCGAGGCGTATCCCCACTCGTTGTCGTACCAACCCTGCACCGTCACGAGCGTTCCGTCGATGACATTCGTTGTCTTGGAATCGAGAATGCACGATGCGGGGTCGCCGATGAAGTCGCTCGACACCAGCTCTTCGTCCGAATAGCGAAGGATTCCGACGAGCGGGCCTTCCGAAGCAGCTTTCTTGAACACGGCGTTGACCGTGTCCTTCGTCGCCCCTGTCTTCTCGATCTCGACGGTCAGGATCGTGTACGACACGTCAGGCGTCGGGACACGGACGGAGGTTCCGTCGATCTTCCCTTTGACTTCGGGAATCACCAGCGACGTCGCCTTGGCCGCGCCCGTCGTCGTCGGAATCATGGAGAGCGCTGCCGCCCGCGCGCGTCTGAGATCCTTGTGCGGCAGGTCGAGAATCTGCTGGTCGTTCGTGTAGCTGTGGATCGTCGTCATCGAGGCGTGACGAAAGCCGAAGTTGTCGCGAATCACCTTGACCATTGGGACGAGGCAGTTTGTGGTGCACGACGCGTTCGACACGATCGTGTGCTTTGCCGAATCGTACTTGTCGCTGTTGACGCCCATGACGATGGTGATGTCCTCACCCTTGGCCGGCGCGGAGATCAGGACCTTTCGGGCGCCGGCGTCTATGTGTTTACGCGCCGCGTCCGCATCGGTGAACCGTCCGGTCGACTCGAGAACGATGTCGACACCGAGATCCTTCCAGGGAAGCGCGGACGGATCCTTCTGAGTCAGGATCTTGATCTCGTCGCCGTCGACGACGATCGAATCGTTTCCGGCTTCGACATCGCCCGGATACTTGCCGTGGACGGAGTCGTACTTGAAGAGATGCGCGAGGGTCTTCGTGTCGGTGAGGTCGTTCACCGCGACGAAATCAAGATCGGCGACTCCCTGTTCCTTGGCGGCGCGCAGTACCTGCCGGCCGATTCGTCCAAATCCGTTGATGCCTATCCGCGTTGCCATTCCTTGAGCTCCATTTTGGTTAAAGCCGATCGCCACTCGCGTGTGCCCGGCCGAAAGTCACGTAGCTGATGATCCGCACTCCGGCTTCGTATAGCACCTTCGCGCATTCGTTCAAAGTGGCGCCGGTCGTCACCACATCGTCCACCACTACGACATGGGCACCAACCAGCGAGTGAAACGAGCCGCCGATTTGAAACGAGCCTGCAACGTTGCCCTGTCTCTGTTCGGGTGTCAACCGCGTCTGCGATTCGGTTGCACGCAAGCGCGCGATCACGTCGGCAAAAACCGGAATGTCCCACTTCCGCGACAATCCGCGAGCAAGCAGCTCGCTTTGATTATACCCACGCTCCCTTTTTCTCGCTGACGCGAGTGGCACCGGAACCAGAGCGGCGCGCTCATCGACCACGTCCCCTGGCCATGAGAGCCGGCCCATCCGCTCGGCCATCTGGTCCGCGACCTTCGCCCATCCGTCGTACTTGAGAGCGTGCACTATCGAGGAGGCCGACTCGACTGGCATCCAGCACACAGATCTCACCGCCCGGACGAAGGGAGGGAGCATATCGCACCACCTGCATGCGCCGCCGTTCAGTGGGTGACCGCAGCGCGGGCACTGAGGCGACGGAAGGCATGGCAGCCGCGCCCAGCACAGGTGACACACTATCCCGCGTTCGCGGCGCGACAAAAGTGCGCCACACGACACACAAGCCCGCGGCAGAAGCAGGTCGAGTGCACCGGCAACGCTCTCGCGGATCGCGTGTCGACGCGATTTGTTGTCTACTGGAGCGAGAGCCGCATCGCTTCGCGGTCCGGATCGATCCCGAACCAGCGACGGAACGCGAGCGCGCCTTGCTCCAGGAGCATCGGCAATCCGTCCGCGGCGCGAATCCGTTTCCTTCTCGCCGAGCGCACCCATGAAGTCCCGCCTCGTCTGTAGACGAGATCCAGCACCGCGGCCGTTCTCGGAACGATCGCCAGGTTGACCGGGTGATCCTCGTCATTCTGTCCGACAGGAGTTGCGTTGACGATCAAGGTCGCACCCTCAAGGGCGCGCTCCACACTCGTTTCCACTCGCGCGACACCAGGAAAGCGTCTCGCGAGCGACTCGCCTCGTTCGCCATTCCTGGTGACGATCCTCACTTCGGCGCCCGACCACTCCTCGGCGGCGGCGAGGACGGCGGCCGCCGCCCCACCCGCGCCGAGCAGCACCACGCGGGATTCGGTGACATCGTTGCCCACCAGCGCGCGAGCGGCGGCGTCAAAGCCCGCAACGTCGGTGTTGTCGCCGTGCAGCTTGCCCGATCTGAACCAGAACGTGTTGACAGCGCCGACTTTGGCGGCGAGATCCGTCAGCGTGTCGCAGAGGTCGTGGACCGCGATCTTGTGTGGTATCGTCACATTGCCGGCCCCGCGGGAGCTCTTGAGGCGACGCAGGGTGGCGCGTAGCGTGGCGGGGGTTACGTCCAAAGCTTCGTACACGAGCGGGATGTTCGCGGCCCTGAGAGCGGCGTTCTGGAAAATCGGCGAGAGTGAATGATCCACGGGATGACCGAGCAGCACGAGCTGGCTCGGATACTCTTCCAACCGGCCCGCAGTCTCAGCTCTTGAGGCGATCAAAGAGTTTTTCGAGCTCGGTTTCGAGAACGTCAGCAGTCTCTCGATACGCGTCGAGATTTCCGCCGTACGGATCTGCGATTCCCTCGTATGGAGTTCCCGAGGCGTATTCGTCGATCACGTGCACTTTGCCCCGCCCACCCAGCTGCTTCACCTGTTCGAGATGTCCCGCGGTCATAACGAAGATCAGGTCCGCCTCGGAGATAATCGCTGAAGTGATCTTCCGGGAACGGTGACCCGTGAGGTCGACGCCGCGCTCCATTCCCACGAGGAGGGCTTCGTCGGTAGCCGGAAAGTTGTCCCACGCGTTGGTGCCCGCGCTCGACACGCGCACGTCGGCGATTCCCCGACGCTCGGCGATCTTGCGCGCGAAGGCCTCGGCGAGTGGGCTGCGGCAGGTGTTGCCACTGCAAACAAAGAGGAGATTCACCTCAGGCGTCGCCTACAAGATCGGGAACGATCTCGCGCAACTTCGCTGCGCTTATCGCACCCGGCCGAATGACGCGTGGCAGTCTTCCCGTGCAGTCGACGACCGTGGATGGGTGCGACTCCTTGAGCGTTCCGCCGTCGAGCACTCGCAGGGTCCCGCGAACGACCGCGTCCGTCCATTGCGCCACGATCTGGTCAGCGGCGGTCGCGGGAGGAACACCGGGCCTGTTTGCGCTCGTGGAAGTTAACGGCTGGCCGTGCGCAATTATCAGTCGCGCAAGGGATTCATGCGGTGTCCACCTTACTGCTATCCCCCCCTCGGGCCCGCGAAGGGTGTCGGGCACGCGTTTCTCACCACCCGGCAACACGAGCGTCAGCGGTCCGGGCCAGAAGCGCGCGGCAAACATTGACGCGTAACCCGTGAGGTGCACTCCAAGCCGTTCGATCATCTCGCTGGCTGCGATCAGGAGCAGAAATGGTTTTCCAGCGGGTCGCCCTTTGAGAGCGATGAGCTGTTGCACCGAGCGGTCATCCACGCCTCCCCCAAATCCGTAGACGGTTTCCGTGGGATACGCCAACACCTTTCCGGCCGCGAGGTGCGCGAGAGTTCCGCCGATGGATGTCTCCACTTCCCTGGGAGACCAGAACGGTACGACCATCGACTGCGGGCTCATTCGCGGAAGATACTCAGCGCCTCCACTAACGCGAAATCATTTTCCTCGGTGATTTTGTGGGCGCGCTCGCTTCCACGCACCGCGACGACCGTTAAGCCGATCTGCTCGAAGAGCGCGGCGTCGTCAGTGCCGAAATGATCCGCTTCGCGGGCTTCGCGGTACGCGCGCTCGAGCGCCTCGCGCGGAAATGCCTGCGGCGTCTGCGCGCGCCACAATCCAGTCCGGTCGACCGTGATGATGATCTTCCCGCTGGAATCGACGCGCTTGAGCGTGTCCGTGACTGGAAGGGCTGCCACGGCGCCGCGTCCCAGGCGTGCCTCGTCAATGACCCGGCTGATCGTTTCGCCCGTGACCAACGGGCGGGCCGCGTCGTGGATCACCACGATATCGCACTCGGTTGGGAGATCCTCCAGCCCGTTCGCCACCGATTCGCTGCGGTGCCTGCCACCAACCGACAGCAGCAGGCGCTCAGCATCGCTCTGAAAAATCCATGGCGGAGGATCGCCGACGAACTCGCGCGGGAGGACGCAAACGACCATGCCGACGTCGGGTCGCGCCTGGAATATCTGGATGCTGTGGAGCAGCATCGGCTTACCGGCCACCCACCGGAACTGCTTCAACTCGCTCGATCCGGTGCGCGAACCGCTTCCAGCAGCGACGATTATTACACCGACATCGCGTTTCATTCAGGCGTTGAAGAGTTGTCGAAAGAGATCGCTGATTGTTCTGACGCCAAGTACCTCGATGCCGCGCGCCGGACGTTTTGGAATCCCGCGCTCAGACATATAAGCGACCGTCATTCCCATCTTAGCAGCTTCGCCGAGGCGCCGCTCGGCCTGCGATACGGGCCTGATCTCTCCGCCGAGCCCGACCTCGCCAAGAAAGATCGCCGAGCCTGAGATGGCTCGATCGTAGACGCTGGATGCAAGCGCGCTCGCGACGGCGAGATCACCGGCGGGCTCCTGCATCCGCACTCCTCCGACGACGTTTAGGAAGACATCCAGCTGCGCGAAAGACAGGCCCGCCCGCTTGTCGAGCACAGCGAGAAGAAGCGCGAGGCGGCGTCCATCGTAGCCGGTGCTCACGCGCTGGGGCGTGCCATAGCCTGCTTTCGCCGCCAGGCCTTGAATCTCGATCAGCACGGGCCGGGATCCTTCCAGCAGCGCCGTCACCGCGCTTCCGGAAGAATTGTTCAACCGGTCGCCGAGAAAGAGCTCGGAAGGATTCTCGACGGCGATCAAGCCCTCTTCCGTCATCCGAAAGACCCCGATCTCGTCTACGCTGCCGAATCTGTTTTTGGTAGCGCGAAGGATGCGGTGCTCCAGCATTCCCTCTCCCTCGAAGTAAAGCACGGTGTCGACGATGTGCTCGAGGGTTTTCGGCCCGGCGATTCCGCCTCCCTTGGTGACGTGGCCGACGGCGAAGACGGTCGTCTCGGTCTCCTTCGCGAATCGCATCAACCGCGCGGCGCACTCTCTCACCTGGCCTACGTTTCCGGGGGCGCCCTCGAGATCGCTGGTGAAGATCGTCTGGATGGAATCCACGACGATTGCGTCCAGCTGCTGCGAGCCCGCAGTCGCGAGAATGGTCTCCAGCAATGTCTCATTGAGCAGCGAAACATTTTCGGCTGAACCGTGCAGACGTTCAGCGCGGAGCTTCACCTGCAGCGCCGATTCTTCGCCGGAGACATAGAGCGTCGAGTGTCCGAGCTCCTCCAGTTTGCCCGCGACCTGCAGAAGCAGCGTGGATTTTCCTATGCCCGGCTCTCCGCCCACGAGAACCATCGACCCCGGAACGATTCCGCCGCCGAGAACGAAATCGAATTCCTTGATCCCGGTCTTGAGCCGGCGGCCCTCCGAGCTCTTGATGTCGCGCAGTCGCGGCGTCGGAGCGACGCTTCCGCCCTCCGACATGGACTTCTGCCCGGCGACGCGTCGTCCCGACGCGGTTGCGGCGCCACGGGCGGTCGCCATCTCCTCGACCAGAGAATTCCAATCACCACAGACGTCGCATCGTCCCGCCCACTTCGGGTGGTCGGCACCGCAGCTGGTGCAGCGGTAAACCGTTTTTGCTTTCGGGCTCACTGCGGAGATAGACGGGGCGAGAGATTCTCGAAGCGCGTGTACGTTTTGTTGAAGTAGAGATTCACGAAGCCCGTGGGTCCGTTTCGCTGCTTGCCGATGATGATCTCGGCGCGACCCTCGAGAGTGTTGCCGTCCTTGTCGGTAGGGCCGTCGTACATCTCCTGCCGATAGATGAACATCACCAGATCGGCGTCCTGCTCGATCGCGCCCGACTCACGCAAATCGGAGAGTTGCGGACGCTTGTTGTCGCCCGTGCGCTGTTCCGGCGCGCGCGAGAGCTGCGAAAGCGCCACGACGGGAATTCGCAGCTCGCGCGCGAGCGCCTTGAGCGAACGCGAGATGTAGCTGATTTCCTGCTGTCTGCTCTCCGTGTTCGTCGGACCCTGCATCAGCTGCAGGTAGTCGACCACCACCATCCCGATGTTGTTCTCCATCTTCAGGCGGCGCGCCTTGGAGCGCATCTCGAGAAGCGTCATGGCCGGCGTGTCATCGATCCAGATCGGCGCGTGGCTCAGGATTCCCGCTGCCCGGCCGAGTCGGACGAACTCCTCGTCGTGAAGCTTTCCCTTGCGCAATCGCTGGGCATCGACGCGGCCTTCGGACGTTAGCAGTCGCTGCACCAGCTGCTCCTTGCTCATTTCCAGCGAAAAGAATGCGACCGGCACGTTGGTGTCGAGCGCGGCGTTCTGCGCAATGTTGAGCACGAAGGCGGTCTTTCCCATGGAAGGGCGCGCTGCCACGATGATGAGGTCTGAGGGCTGGAAACCTGCCGTCAGCTCGTCGAGTTCCTTGAATCCGCTTGCCACACCCGTAATCGATCCGCCGCCCCGCTGGATTTCCTCGATGCGCTCCATCGTAGGCCAGAGAAGCTCCTTGATCCGCATGAAGCCTTCGGACCCGCGACTCTGGTTGACCTCGAAGATCTTGTGCTCGGCTTCATCGAGCAGCTCTGTAGCGGGCGACGCGGACTCGAACGCTTCGGCGACGATCGCGGTCGAGACTTCGATGAGCCGGCGACGCAGAGCTTTCTCGCGAACGATCTTGGCGTGGTACTCGATGTTAGCCGCTGTCGGGACGGCGTCGACCAGAAATCCGATGTAATCCTTCCCTCCACTCGATTCGAGGGAGCCGGCGCGCGAGAGCTCCTCCGAAAGCGTGAGGGGATCAACTACATCTCCGCGCTCCGATAGCGCGAGCATGGCGCGAAAGATCCGCCGATGGCCCTCGCGGTAAAACATCGTGTCGTCGAGGAACTCCGTCGCGCGGAGAATGGCGTCGGGATCCATGAGCATGGCCGACAGCACCGCCTGCTCCGCGTCTTCGGAGTAGGGCGGTCGCCGATCCTTGTACGGATCACGAGCTGGAGGCGCTATCGAGAATTCTACGGGCGAGCTTGACATCTTCCCAAGTGGGGCGTTTCCAGGCCGGATTGCGGAGCAGCGCGGCAGGGTGATAGGTGACGACGAGCGGAGTTCCGTGATAGCGATGCACGAGACCACGGAGCTGGCCGAGCGGAGATTTTGTGTTTAGGAGAGTTTGGGCAGCGAAGGTGCCAAAAGCAACTATGACTTTGGGCCTGATCAGCTCGAGCTGACGGATCAGGTACGGTCTGCACGCTTCCACCTCATCGGGCTGCGGATTTCTGTTCCCTGGAGGGCGATGCTTGAGGACGTTGCATATGAAGACCTGCTCCCTCGTGAGGTCGATCGCGGCAAGAATCCTGGTGAGCAGCTGACCGGCCTGGCCCACGAATGGACGGCCCGTCTCATCCTCTTTCGCTCCCGGTGCCTCGCCAACGCATACCAGCTGGGCCTGCGGGTCTCCCTCGCCCGGAACCGGGTTGGCAGCGGTCTTGTAAAGCGGACAACGTGTGCACTTCGCGACCATCTGTGCAATCTCATCGAGCGTCTCGAGCTTTTGAATCGCGCCGGGTATCAGGTCCCTCTCATTGTTGCCTACGACTAATCCTTTGCTGAAAGCCACGTCGTCGCTTAGCTGAGCGGTTGCAGGTGGTGGCTCCTTCGCGGGGTCGATGAACTCGAGCCGCCCAATGCGGGGCGGGTCAACACTTACGCCAGCTTCGCGAAGAGAAGCACGCCAGTCCTGCGGGTCCGGCGACGCGGCGTCACGAACGCCGGACTGTCCTCGGTCGGGAGTCGGTGCCTCCCCCGCCGCGCCGATGAGACGCATCACGTCTTCGACTCGCAGCGCGTCGAGGACCAGCTCCGACTCTCCGAGCTCGCGCCGCTGTTCCAGGTAGCGGCGCAGAAGATCTTTAGCGTCCACTCAGCTCCTTTGCGATCCGGTCGAGGAGCAGCTCGGCCAGATCGACCTTGGACATGAGCTGAAGCTCTTCTTCTTTTCCCGCGCGGTCAATGAGCGTGACGCGGTTTGTGTCCACGCCGAAGCCCGCGCCCGGCTCGGTCGCATCGTTGAGCACGACGAGGTCGAGACTCTTCGACGTGAGCTTCTGCCTGGCATTGCCGATCCCGTTAGACGTCTCGAGCGCGAATCCGACGATCACGCTTTTCTTCTTTCGCTTTGCGATCGTGGATTTCAGGATGTCCTCGGTTTGCTCGAGGTCAATGCTTGGGGCAGCGCTGCCTTTTTTGATTTTTTGCTTCGCCGTTGTCGCCGGGCGAAAATCCGCGGGGGCGGCGGCCATCACGAGCACGTCGGCCGAAGGAAGCGCTTTCGCGACCGCCCTCGACATTTCCTCGACCGTGCCCGTTTTGACGGTCTTCACCTCGCCCGGGAGTGGAACGTCTACGTGGCCCGCGATGAGAGTCACATCCGCTCCCCTTCTCCACGCCGCTCGCGCGATCGCGATTCCCATTTTCCCGCTGCTGTGATTGGAGATGAACCTGACCGGATCAATTGACTCGCGGGTGGCGCCGGCGGTGACGACAACCTTCTTTCCCGACAGTGGCGACTCCGACTCGAGCAGCCGTCCGACGCGGCTCATGATCTCATCGGGCTCGGGCATACGTCCCGGACCACTTCCCTCTCCGACGGCCAGCGGTCCCTCCGCCGGGTCGAGGATCTCGTATCCAAGAGAGCGCGCCTGTTCGACGTTGCGCTTTGTCTGCGCGTGCGACCACATGCGATCGTTCATCGCCGGAACCAGCAGCACCCTCGATTGCGTAGCGAGCAGGCAGGCGGTGAGCAGATCGTCGGCGAGGCCGTGTGCGGCGCGTCCGACGAAATCCGCGGTCGCCGGAGCCACGACAACGATGTTTGCCTCCCGCGCGAGGCGGATGTGATCCAGCGCGTGTCCCGGCCCAAAGATCTCGGAATGCACCTGGCGCCCAGTGACTGCTTCGAAAGTTATGGCGCCCACAAACTCACGCGCCGAGCGCGTCATCACCACGTCTACTTCAGCGCCGGCCTGTGTAAGCAAACGCGCCAGCCACACGGACTTGTAGCTGGCGATGCCCCCGGTTACACCGAGGAGGACGCGAGTGCCGTCGTACGGACGCGCGGAGACTACTCCGTGCGGCGACGCGGGATTACGCGGTACTCGACGTCACCATCGGTGAGCTCTTCGAGCGCGCGCGTCGTCAGCTTCTTCTCGCCCGGCGCCGAGCGATCGCGGGGGAACTCGTTGAGGACACGCGCGTACTTCGCGGCGACCAGAACTCCCAGATACTTGTTGGTCGCGTGCTTCGCAACTTCGTTCGGGATGAATACCTGCATTTACTTCCTCTTGGAATAGTGATCTATCGCGCGTTGTATGCCGTCTTCGATGCTCTTCACCAGCGGATCGAGGGCGTCGTTGCGGGAGCGTTTGAGCGCTTCCGCGTCGATTATGCTGGAAATCGCAGCCACCGCCGAGTCGATCCGGTCGTTGACCACCACGTACTCGTACAAATCTATCGACTTTAGCTCCTCTTGGGCACTTCCGAATCGCCGGATCATGGAAGCGGCGTCTTCAGTGCCCCTCCCTGTCAACCGCTCTATGAGCGCATCGGCTGACGGCGGAAGGATGAAAATGAGCACCGACTCCGGAAAAGCAGCCGCAAACTGCTGCGCTCCCTGGACGTCGATGTCCATGATCACATGCCTTCCGGACGAGAGCACCCGCGCCACCTCCGCGCGGAGCGTCCCGTACAGATGGCCATGGACTTCAGCCGATTCAGCGAATTCGCCGGCGTCCTGCCCCCGTTTGAACTCATCAACGACAAGAAAGTGGTAGTCCCGCCCGTTGAGCTCGCCTTCACGCGGCGAGCGCGTCGTGCAGGAGACCGAGTATCCGAGATCCTTTCGCAGAGAGAGGAGCTTGTGCGCGATGGTCGTCTTGCCGCCGCCCGATGGCGACGAAAGAATCACGGGAAAGGCCATCATTCCAGATTCTCCCCCTGCTCGCGGATGCGCTCGAGCTCCTCCTTGATCGCAATCACGTCTTCCAGGATCGGCGCGTCGTTGGCCTTGCTGCCGATCGTATTGGCTTCGCGAACCATCTCCTGCAGGAGGAAGCCCAGGCGCTTCCCCACCGGGTCGGACGCTTTTGACTGTACCGTGTCATGGAACGCGGCGAGATGCGACCGAAACCTGTCGAGCTCCTCGGCGACGTCGAGCTTGTCGGCGAGGATAGCGACCTCCTGGGCCAAACGCTGAGGATCGACGCCGGAGCTCCCGATCAGCTCGCCAACGGTGCGCTTGATCCGCTCATGCTGTTCCTTCAGGCGAACGGGCCCGCGCTTCTCGATCCGAGCCAACCGGCCTTCGACGGCGTTGATTCGCTCGAGGAGAAAGCGGGAAAGCTGTGCGCCTTCCGTCCTTCGCATCGCGACGAGATTGTCTGCCGCCTTGGCGACGATCTTGACGAGTGCGTCGCCTGCTTTCTGGTCGACTTCGTCGCTTGGAGCTGCGATCACGTCCGGCAGTTTCAGCAGCGTCGCAAGGTCGAGCTCGCCCGCCAGCTTGTGCTTCTTCTGTAGTGCCTTAAGCGCCGTCAGGTAATGCGCGAGCCGCGTCTCGTCGATCACCGGGGAGGCCGCCTCGTCGCGATCGATTCGAGCAACAAGAGTCACGTGACCGCGCGCGATTCTCTGGCGGAGGATCTCCCGGATCTCGCCCTCCCAGCGCGAAAACGCCGAAGGAAGCTTCAGGCTCGGATTGAAGAAGCGGTGGTTCACCGTTCTTATCTCGACGCTGGCGCGCGCGCTTCCCACGAGCCCGTCCGCCGCCCCAAACCCCGTCATGCTCGATATCATGTGAGGCGGGCTAACTTACGGAGTGACAATGGGTTTGTCAATTCCAGAAATCCCATCTCACACCGTAGATCGCGAGCACCCTCGGCATCTCGAAGCCAGGGACGACGAAATACGGGTAGCTCAGAATGTTGCGCTGCTGATAGCTGATCACCGCTCGGAGAATCCGGATCTCGAGCAGCGCCGACACGGTCCTCGAGGCTTCCAGGGTCACGTCTCCGGCCTCGAGCGGAAAGTCCGTGTGGCCGCGGTATTCAAAAACTCCGGCCGCGTGGAGTTGGAAGTCTCCTCTCGGGAACCGCTTGATGAAATTGTTGGTGAAGTTCAGCTCTGCCCGGCTCTGATACTGAGGCTGGTAAGGTCGCGTCTCATCCCAGCGAGTGACCCAGCTATCAATGCCAAATCCGCGTCCGAGGGGTCCCCGAATTGAGAGCGTCTGCGCGGTCGCCCGTCCCGCCGGCGTCGGGAGCAGCAGCGTGTCGTAGACGATGGGCGCCAACCCCGCGCTCTTGTCGCTCGAGATCATCCCCACCGAGATCCACGGACCGAGAATCCTGAGACCCACTTCTCCTCGTGCGCTCGTGGTCCTTGCAATCGACTCCGCGCCGTTGACGCTCGGGACGGTCGTTGCGAAAGACCCCGACAGGGCGATAAACGGCAGCGGCTGCAGGCGGAGGCCAACATCCGCGTTTGTCGCCCGCCTCAGCCCATCGTGCTCGGCGAATCCGCTCAAGACACCAAACGGCATCGCGAAATCCGCCCGACCGGAAAATTTGTTGTACGTGATTCCAGCGATTGCTCGCAATCGTTCGCCGACCTCGAAGCGCGCAGGGCCGGCCGTAAAGCCTCCGCTGGCGTTGTATTGGGCTTCGGAGATCCTTCGCTGCGTCGTGTCGGGTTGGCTGGTGGCACTCACGCTGTGGTCGGCGCCCGTCCTGCCTTTAAACGCCAGAGATGCTACGGTTACCTGAGCCCAGGGTCCACCGCTCACGCCACCCACGGCGGCGCGGACGTAGGCATTGGTATGCGTCGCATCGAGGGACAACACCGGCGGCCGCCCAAATGCGGGGCGTTGAATATCCCGGGTCGCATGGGTCCTGTCGACGAAAGCGTCGACACTCCACCATTTGCGCGCGACACCAAGCCTCCCGAGCAGCGATAGCTCGTCGCCCGCGCCGGCGAAACGCGAACTCCGCACTCCGTATTGTTGACCCGCAAACTGGAGAGCTCCGCCGTTGTTGAATCGCTTGCCGTAAAATCCGCGATAGAGATTCGTGTCCTCATTGCCGGTCGCAACGTCGACACGCGTATAAGGATCGGTGTTTTCCACTCTCCACGTCCGCATGTAGAGCCGGAGCTCACTGGCGCTCCTCTCGATTGTAAGATGCTCGAGCGTCCAGATCTGGATCGTCGAGAGATCCAGAACTCCGCGGGTAGCATTGTCGAGGTTGTCGACCTCTATGCCGTCGTAAAAGATTCGCACGCGACGAAAATCCCCGTTCATTGTCGCCGTCTGGGGAGTGGCGAGCCATCCCGAACGAAACGTCGTGATGCCGGGAATGCGATCCAGCAGGTCTACGAGCGTCAGCGCCCCGGTCGCGAAGAGTTGCGCGCGATCGTAGTCATATTGCGGTCCGATTTCGTAGGTCATCGGATCGGCAAAACGTCCAATGGGCGCCTTGATGGAATCGAGCTTCACGCGCGCGCTATCGGGCCCGGAGTCCGGCTTTGGCTTCGGTGGAAGCGGAATAACGCTCGAGGGCGGTGACGCCGCTTGAGCGCGAGCGGGCGACGCCCCCGCGTACAAAAGCGCCCCGGCCACTAGGCCGAGGCGGGCTGGGTTGGACAGGCGCCCGACGAACCCGGTCAGCGTACTCTCCCGCGAATGAACTCGATGAACATACCCGTGGGGACTCCCGTCGGTCCCTTTGGAATGGTGACGAGATCCGATTCAGAATACGCCGTGCCGGCGATGTCGAGGTGCGCCCAGGTGTAGCCTTCGGCGAACTCCTTGAGAAACATCGCGGCGGTCGTGGCACCCGCGGGGCGGCCGCCGGAGTTCTTGATGTCGGCCACGTCGGACTTGATCAGGTCCTTGTACTCGTCCCAGAGAGGCAGCGGCCACGCCGGCTCGCCAGCGCGTTTCCCCGCCGCCAGGATCTCGGCGATGAGCGCGTCATCGGAGGAGAACACACCGCTCGCCGTGTGGCCGAGCGCGATGACGCATGCTCCCGTGAGCGTCGCGGCATCGATCACAACCTCCGGGTCGAAGCGCCGTGCATAGGACAGACAGTCGGCCAGAACGAGACGTCCTTCGGCATCCGTGTTGATGATCTCGATGGATTTTCCGTTGTGCGCCTTCACGACGTCGCCAGGATTCATCGCTGTTCCGGACGGCATGTTCGTCGTCGCCCCGATTATTCCGACGACGTTCACCTCGAGCTTCATCTGACCAATCGCCTCGAATGTGCCGAGCACGCCCGCCGCGCCGCACATATCGAACTTCATGAACTCCATCCCCTGTGCCGGCTTGATCGAGATGCCGCCGCTGTCGAAGCACAATCCCTTTCCCACGAGCACGACGGGCTTGGCGTTCGGCCTGCCGCCCTTGTACTCGAGGACGATGAGCTTCGGATCCTGCGGTGTTCCCTGCGCGACGGCGAGAAACGATCCCATCTTTTCGGCTTCCATCTCGCGCCGGCCGAGCACGGTGATTCCCATGCCGTGACGCTTCGCGATGTCGCCGGCCGTCTGCGCCAGATAGTCGGGGGTGCAGAGGTTTCCGGGCATCATTGCCAGGCGGCGGGCAAGGCTGTGGCCAGATCCGATCGCCTGACCGTCGGTCAATCCCCTGCGGCTGTCATCCGTGTTGCTGGTAACGACGGTCGCTTTCTCGAGCGGCTTCTTTCGCTCCGCCTCCGGGGGCGCGGACTTGAGATCCGGATATTCCCACGCCCCGGCAATGAGTCCACTCGTGATGGCTTCGGTCTCTTCCGGTGTGATCTGTCCGGAATACCACACCATCTCGCCCACGCCGAGTCGCTGGGCGCTGCGAGCGGCGAGGCTCGCCGCCCGGCGGTAGGACGCCCTTCGATCACTGACGTTTCCCATCCCGACCAGCAACACTCTGCGCGGCCCCTTGGCAACGCCGGTGAGGTGGAGCGTCTCGTCGCGCGCCCCGCGAAAGTCCTTCATCTCGATTGTCCGGCCCAACGCTCCCTGCATCGCAGAGTCCAACCCAGCGATCCCCGCGAGCGTCGGGTTCTCAGGGAGCGCGACCACGAGCAGTGCTGTCCCAACCTCCGCCGGGTTGACCGAATTTACGTTGACGGATAGCACGCTACTTCATTCCCGCGATAACCTGATCGCCGAAATCCGAAGTCGAGATTTCCTTTGCGCCCGGCATCTGCCGCGCGAGATCGTACGTGACGCGCTTCGATTTGATCGCGGTCTCCATCCCCTTGACGATGAGCGTCGCAACCTCGTTCCACCCCATGTACTCGAACATCATCACTCCCGAGAGGATGACGCTCCCTGGATTGATTTTGTTCAGGTTGGCGTACTTCGGAGCGGTGCCGTGAGTTGCCTCGAATACCGCGACTCCGTCGCCGACGTTTCCGCCGGGCGCGATTCCCAACCCGCCAACCTGTGCCGCGGCCGCATCCGACAGGTAGTCGCCGTTCAGATTCGGAGTCGCGATCACGGAGTATTCAGCGGGACGCAGCAACAGCTGCTGGAACATCGAGTCCGCGATGCGGTCGCGCATGACTATGGCATCGGCGCGAGCGGTCGGGCCGGCTTTCGTGAGCTCTGCTTCGGTGCAGGTGTCCTGCGCAAACTTTTCGCGGGCCACTTCGTAGCCCCAGTCGCGGAACGCGCCCTCAGTGAACTTCATGATATTGCCTTTGTGAACCAGCGTCACGGACTCCTTGCATTTGGCTATAGCGTAGCGGATGGCCATCTCAACCAGCCGCTTCGAGCCAAATTCGGACATCGGCTTGAGCCCGAGCGCCGACTTCTCACGTATGTCGACCTTGAACTCCTTGCGCAGGTACGCGGCGATCTTTTCCGCCTCGGGCGATCCCGCCTTCCACTCGATGCCGGCGTAAACGTCTTCGGTGTTCTCCCTGAAAATCACGACGTTCACTTTTTCCGGCTCCTTCACCGGCGCGCCGACGCCTTCGAAATAGCGAACGGGACGGATGCACGCATAAAGATCGAGCACTTGACGCAGGGTGACGTTCAGGGAACGAATTCCCCCCCCAACGGGCGTTGTGAGCGGGCCCTTGATCGAGACCCGAAATTCGGCCATCGCGTCGATCGTTTCCTGCGGGAGCCAGTCCTGGTACTGCTTGAAGGCTTTCTCTCCGGCGAACACTTCCATCCACTCGACCTTGCGCTCGCCGCCGTAAGCGCGTTCCACGGCGGCGTCGAACACCCGCACTGAGGCGCGCCAGATGTCGGGTCCCGTTCCATCTCCTTCCACGAATGGGACAATGGGCCGATCAGGCACGCTCAATACACCGTTGGTGAACTTCACGGCTTCGCCGCGCGCTGGGACTTTGGCGAACTTATACTTCGTCATTGGCTCCTGAGATGTCGATGCGAATCGCCAAATCTAGTGAATGCGGGCCGCGCACAATACCCAGCAGAATGGGTATGCACTCCGTACTCGGAATAATGCCTCAGTTAAAAAGAATTCTTCAAACTACTCTTTGTGCGTCGATATTGAGCATGTGTGGCTGCGAAATGGGTCCTCCTCGCGTGAACGGCGTCCCCGCCGCGCCACCGTCTCCGAACGTTCCCTGGACCGTCCCTCCTGGAGCGATAAAGCCTGAGCCGCTCGTCACGGCGGCGACCGCGCTCGCCGTGCCGTCCGATCTTGCACAGCGCATACAGCAGCTCTCACTGGCCGATGTCGTCGATCTGGCCCTGCGGAACAACCCGTCGACGCGCGCGTCCTGGGCGCAGGCCCGCGCGGCCGCTGACCTCCTCGGCTCGGCTCGCGGCCAGTACTATCCGACGTTGGGCGCAGGCGCGACGCTGTCGCGTCTCAAGTCCCCGGCGACCAACACCAGGTCGGCAGGACAACGGACGGAATACGGACCGACGATTTCGCTCGACTATCTCCTGCTGGATTTCGGCGGGCGCTCCGGCTCAGTCGAGAGGGCGCGACAAACTCTTTTCGCCGCCAGCTTGTCTCACAATGCGACGCTCCAGAATACGGTGCTTCAGGCGGAGGCCGCCTACTTCACCTACATGGCGACGGTCGCGCTTCTCGGCGCTGAGCGATCGGCGAATGCCGAAGCGCAGGCGAACCTCACTGCGGCACAACGACGATTCAAAGTAGGGCTCGCTACGATAGCCGACGTCCTGCAGGCAAAGACTGCGCTTTCGCAGGAGCAGCTCAATCTCGAAACTATCGAAGGAAATCTTCAGGCCGCGCGCGGCGGTCTTGCCGCGGCACTCGGCCTTCCCGCGAATCTGCCCTTTGACCTGGCCCCCCTGCCTTCGATAATTCCGGTGGGCGCGATCTCCGAGAGCGTCGACAGCGTGATCAATGCCGCCTTGCGGAATCGTCCGGACCTGGCCGCGGCGCGTGCTCAGGCTGCGGCAGCGGCTGCCGATATTCGCATCGCCCGCTCGGCGGGGCTTCCCTCCCTCAGGCTCGGGAGCAACGCGGCTCGCACGTACTCACAGCCTCCGACTTTTGCGGGTCCCTCGTATGGCATCACGCTTGGCCTTTCGGTTCCGGTCTTCAATGGATTCTCACACCAGTACGACGTCGCAGCCGCGCGGGCACAGGCAGAGGCGATTTCCGCTCTGGCAGATCAAACGCGGCAGCAGGTTGTGACCCAGGTCTTCGTCTCGTATTACGCGCTCCAGACCGCCGAGCATCGTGTAGCGACATCCGACGACCTGCTGGCCAGCGCGCAGCAATCCGCCGAAGTCGCGGCGGGGAGATATCGCGAAGGCGTCGGTAGCATCATCGATCTCCTCACCGCTCAAACCGCGCTCGCCAACGCGAGAGCGCAACAGGTGCAATCGCGCTGGCAGTGGTATGCGTCGCTCGCGCAACTCGCGCGCGACGCCGGAGTTCTAGGGGCGCGAGGCGACACTCCCTTCTCTTTTACTCCTGATACGCTGGTGTCTCCTCGACCTTTACACCCGATCAGCCCGTGACCAGGCCGAGTTTTGCCAGCTCGAAGGCGCATCCGTCACGAATTCGCGCTGCGCGCGCGTTGGCGCTCGCCCTCGTCGTCGCCACGGCCTGCTCAAAGTCCGATCCGCAACGCCAGCCCAAGGTTCCGGTGAGCGTGACCAGGGTCAAGCGAACCAGCGTCCCATTCATCGTGACGGCAAATGGTGTTGCCGAGCCGATGCAGACCGTCGCGGTGGAATCCCAGGTGAACGGGATCCTCAACCGGGTCACCTTCGCGGAAGGAAAGGCGGTACAGGCCGGTCAGGTTTTGTTCGAGATCGACGCGCGTCCGTACGTAGCGGTGCTCCAGCAGGCGCACGCGCAATTGGCCAGGGACGTGGCGCAGGCCGCTAACGCTCGACGCGATGCGTCGCGCTACGCCGCGCTCGTAAAGGAAGGCTACGTAACCACGTCGCAGGCAGATCAGTCAGAGGCGACAGCAGCATCTGCGGCAGCGACGGTGGCGGCGGATCAGGCCACGGTCGCGAAAGCCGCGCTCGATGTGGCCAACTCGACTATTCGCGCCCCGATCTCCGGGCGCACGGGAAGTCTTCTGGTGCGACAGGGAAATCTGGTTAAGGCCAACAGCGAGCCTCCTCTTGTCGTGATCAATCAGATTCAGCCGATTCTGGTGCGCTTCTCGGTGCCGCAGAGTCAGTTCCCCGACATTCAACGGTATTATAGCGGCGGTAACGCGCTGCTCGTTCGCGTGACTCCTGCCGAAGGATCCGGCGTGCCCCTCACTGGCACTCTTGCGTTCGTCGACAACAACGTGGACTCGACAACTGGGACGGTCCTGCTCAAGGCGAGGCTGGCAAATCCGGAAGGGTCGCTGTGGCCTGGGCAATACACCAACGTCTCGCTTCAGCTCTTCGTCGATCCAAACGCGCTTACACTGCCGGCGCCCGCGGTGATGACGGGACAGCAAGGCACCTACGTCTATACGGTCGACAGCACGGGAAGCGCCAGGCAGAAACCGGTAAAAGTCTCGCGCACGGTGGACTCCCTCTCTGTCATCTCCAGCGGTGTGAAAGAAGGAGAACAGGTCGTCGTTGACGGTCAATCGAGGCTGGTGCCGGGATCCAAGGTCTCCATAAAAGGCACCATACAATGACAGCGCTATTCATTCGCCGGCCGGTCATGACCGTGCTCGTCATGATAGGAATTCTTTTCTTCGGGGGAGTCGCGTACGCGCGGCTTCCCGTCAGTGACCTGCCGTCGGTGGATTTCCCGACCATCCAGGTGAATGCAAACCTTCCGGGGGCGAGTCCGGAAACAATGGCGGCCGCTGTTGCCACGCCACTCGAGAAGCAGTTCTCGACGATCGCGGGAATCGACAACATGACGTCGTCGAGCGGCCTTGGCTCGACATCGATCACCGTCCAGTTCTCGCTCGACCGGAGTATTGACGCAGCAGCGCAGGACGTTCAGGCCGCGATCTCGCAGACGCTCCGCAGCCTGCCGCAGGTGATCCTGCCGCCTTCGTATCGCAAAGTAAATCCGGCGGACCAGCCGATCATTTATTTCGCGCTGACATCGAAGACGATGCCACT
>JBBQFZ010000016.1:0-39443 GCA_038322455.1 Gemmatimonadales bacterium
ACGATCGTTAGAAAGAGCGCGACGGTACCGACTCGAAGGCCGGTGAATGCGACGGGATTGAAGACGTGTGTCGCGTACTTCACGACCACGAAGTTCACGCCCCAGATCACGGCCATCATGAACAGCAGGACGTCGGTGAGACCGAATGCCGGCCGGGTGAGCTCGCTCGGAATGGAAGAATGATGTGTAGCTGACTCTGTCATCGCCGAAAGCTAGCCGGGCAAGCCCGAGCGCGGCTACTTTGCGTGATGCACATCTCGTTCGCTGTCTTCGCCGACGCGGCCAACCTTTCGCAAGAGGGAAAGCTGAACATCCTCGGCGTTTTCGATGCGGTGCAGGTAGCGGGACTGCCAACGGTCCATCCCCGCACGCACTTCGTCGTCCGCCTCAAGGCCGACGGCGCCGACATCGGTCCGCACAAGCTTTCGTTCCGATGGCTCTCGCCGTTTGACGAGGAGCTGTGGTCGTCATCGGGAGAAATGAGCGTCGCGTCGCCACCGAATCCGGTCTTCGAGCTCGACCTACCAGTCATTGCGGTGGTCGATCTCCCGTTCAACGTGGTTGGTCAGTACACGATGCAGGTGACGCTCGATGGTGAGCCCACGGCGTCCGCGAGATTGTTCGTGAGTGGTCCCACGCAGCAGCCGATGGTGCCCGGCACTCCAAACGGTATGGTTAGCTAAGCTCGCAGCCCCGCTAAAGCTGCCCGAGTATCCGGCGTCCGAAGCGGAATCGCTTCACCAACAGCTGTGTATACTCGTCGCCGCTGAGGAGATCATCGACCGCGTACCCTCCACGGCCCAGAGCCAGGTGTACGACCTTGGTCCCGCCGAGCGAGATCGCGACGTGGGTGATCCGTCCATCGGGCTCGTCCGAAAAAAAGAGAAGGTCCGCCGGTACCAGATCGCGAATCGCTTCAACCCGCTCACCGCTCGTCGCCTGCATCCACGCATCGCGCGGCACGTTGACGCCGTGAAGATGAAATGAGCTCGACACCAGGCCGGAACAGTCGCAGCCCCATGGCGTGACGCCGCCCCATTCGTACGACGTCCCCTCAAAAAAAGTCATCGCCGAAGCAGTGATCGAGTCGGGCTCTGGGGGAAAAGCCTTGAGTCGTTCGTCAAGCGTCATGGCGAGACCGCCGAACCGCTCTTCGCCCTCGGTTATCAGCGCGCCGAATGGAAGCTTCCGGGTCGCGCCGTGCTCATCGCGCACGGTGCAGCCGAGTGAGAGGGGTCGGGGATCGTTCCAGCCCGTCTCTGACAGCGGAGGAACGGGCTCCGGCATCGTAACTACGTATCCCTGATGGACCCACCCCGGATATCCATCGGGGCCCGTGACGTGAAGCCACAATCCCTTTCGCTCGTTCACCACGGCAATGTGTCCGTGAAGAAGCTGCGATACCTGCGTTGTTTTTACATCCGGCTCACACAGCATGGGCGCGATTGCCGCGCTCGCGGTGACACTCTCGCTCAATGCTCGGGCCAATCGATCTTCGGTGTGGCGGGAGCCGTCGAGGGTTCTGGTCGTTTCGCGACGCACTGCTTGCAAAGCGTAACCCCTCGAAAATTGCAGATGATGCAGACGAATGTGCCGCAATCCGAGCAGGGATATCCTTCGGACGCGCGCTCCTCATTTCCGCAGGAGCGGCACATCATCAGATCTCTTTCTCTCAGATTCTTCGCCATCGGGTTCGCCAGGAAAGGCAATGTGAGCAAGCGTTAGCGTCGTAATTGACGACCCAGCAACGCTTTAGAAACGCCAGTTGCGGAAAAGGTCGAAGCCGAGCTGCGGCGGAGTCTGTGTCGGCGTGATGGGCGCCGCGCCCTTGTCACACCTCGTACTGCTGGACCCCGGCTCGATTCCGGCCTGCGCGCTGTACAACGAGCTGATCCTGTACTCGAGCTGAAGTCCGAGATTTTCCTTGAACGCAGTTGGATTCACCACGCACAACCCCGTGCTCAATCCCAGGAACCATCTGCTGCCGAGCTGCTTACCGAGAATGGCGCGCGTGTTGAGCAGGCTGTACGCGGAGAATGAGCTCGCATTACCCTGCCCACTCGGATCGGCTGTCGGCGCCGCCGTCTGAACCTCGAGGTAATCGAACACATTCCGGGGAATTGCGTTCGTCAAAATATTTGCAGCCGCGCGTACACCGAGTCCGGCGGCCACCTGTCCCGAGGTGTTGTCGAGTCCAATCGCCGGCGCGCCGGTCACGAGGTAGCTGAGCAAATCGCTTTCTGACAGCGGGAGATTGTCCGGGTTGCTGAGCGCGAGCTTCGGCTGCGCGAGTGTGCCGGTGATGTCGACCTCCACGCGCACGTCGCGGCCATTCGCGCTCTGCCTCGGCTGCCGCACCGTGTGAATTGCGGTGATGTTCAGCTCCGGATTCAAATCGGGAGTTCCCGAGAAGCGCAGCAATCCGGTTTGTACGTCGAACGTCGGCTGGATGAAGGGATCGACGAGGTTGAGCCGGTAGGTGCCGCGATCGGCGCTCAGCTGTCCCTCGAGCGCGAGCCGCGGCGGCTCGTTGGGGTTCGGCGGCGCAAGCGTCACGCCCAGCGAGCCCCCGAGCTTGATGTTCGCCTCGGACGAGCGCAGCCAGACGTCAGAACCGATGACGACGTTCACGTTCTCCAGCCTGAGATTGCGCGCGACCGCCCTCGGTGCGCGCGGCATCAGCTCGCGGTTCTGCGCCAGCAGCGTGTCGACGGTGCTCTGGAACTCCGGATCCTCGAGGTCGATGATCTGTTTCTTTACGACTTCCGGGATGTAGATCGCCCCGCGCTCGACGCGCAGCGTGCCGCGCATCACGGCGTCCTGGGTCGAGCCCGTCAGCGTCACTGCCGGCCCCGTCGATACGTCGAGAGCGGCCAGTCCGGGTTTGTCGATCGCGTGGAAGTTCGACGCATTCGCCGTAAGAGAGAACGACGGATTGTCGTAGTGCTCGAAGCTCACGGTCCCCGTCAGAGCTAGCGTGCCCCGCCGCTCCTTCATGGTTTCCGCCGAGAGGGCCTTGATGTGGACGGTGTCGCCGGCCAATGCGATGTCGGCCTTGATGTGGTTGTACGTCGTTCCGAGGTTGGAGAACTGCGCGAAGCCATCGCCGATTGAAATCTGGCCGAACAGCAGTGGCTGCTTGATGCTGCCGCGGATGTCGACATCCGCCACGATCGCACCACGCGCGTCGACGAGTCCCGGCATGAATGCACGGAACACCCGCATGTCGACGCTGTCCGTCCGCACGTGTCCTTTTATCGAATCCCCATTCATGCGCACGTTCTCGATCGCGAGCCGCGCATTGCTGCTGTGTTGAAGCAGCAGTGAGTCGAGCGCGAGAAATCCGGGCGAGTACTGGATGCGCGTCGGGAACAAGAGCCGGTAACGATTGTCGGCATCCACAAGCACATCCGCTGAGTCGAGTCGCACGATCGTGGTGTCGCGGGTGCGTGTGATGTTCCCCGTGAGATCCGACTTGACGCCACTCTGGCTCAACAGCGATGCGCTGAACTGTCCCGACGTCGGAGAAACGAGAACTATCGATGCTCTCATGCTGTTGAAGCCGACGGGGCCCAGCGCGACGGTATCGGCGCCGAATATGAATGAGCCGTGCGCCTGCTTGGTGAGATCGGCGAGCAGGATCGACCCGCGCACGCTCTCCACGCTCCGCGCGCCGAACCGGACATCAGTCGCCCTCACAGCGCTGTTCAGGTTGAGGTGATCGATGCTTCCGGACATCTCTCCCGTGAGCTCCGCAGTGCCGTGAAGCGAATCGAGCATCGACGAGCTCGCCAGCGCCGGCACCAGCGCGCGGAGCCGTGACAGCGAATCCATCACGGCGTTGAACTTGAGCGTGCCGGTGCGGGTGCCGGTGAGACCGAAGCTTCCCGATCCGTGCGCGCTCAGACCAGCTGCGTTCAACGCCAGCGTGTCGACCGTCGCAATGCCATTGGCGAAGTGCAGCCGGGCAACGGAAGGATCCACGCGAACGCCGGCGACGCTGGATCCGTCTATCGAGGCGACCGCGCTGCCGGCCAACGTGGGCAGGGACTCGCCGCGCAGATCCAGATCGTATACCCCGGTCAGCGCCGTACGCGGAACCGTGTTCAGCTCGAGCAGCGTGCGCAGGTCGAGCGATGTGGTCGTCGCCCTTCCTCGGGCGCCGTACTCGAGCGGATCCGCGTCGATCAAACCATTGAACGCGAACGCGCCAGCGGGGCCCGTTAGCGTGGTGTTCACGAGAAGATTCGGCGACGTCCCCTTGATCTGCATCGGCCCCGCGTAGCTGCCGCGCAGCGGAAGCAGCGGATAGGAATTGGCGAGCGCCGTAAACGACAGCGGCTGCGCCTGGAGACCAAGGTCGTAGACGAGGTACTGGCCCCACGTCACCCGTCCATTGCCCGTCACGTGCGATACCGGCTGCGCGCCGTCGTGGTGAAAGAGATCCGCGTCTCGAAAACGCACGTCGAGCCACGACGAGTCGAGCGAGGCCGTGCCTGAGATCGTTCCCTTGATTTTCGGGAAGAGCGGGTTCAGGTACTGCAGCGTGCGTAGATCGAGCTCCCCGACATCCACGTGAAAGTCGTGGAAGGCGGTGAACGCCGGAAAGAGAATGTCCAGCTCGCCGTCGCCGCTCGCGCGCGTGATCGCTCCCGGCACGTGGGCATCGGCGAATGTGAGGGAAGACTCCCCAACCATGAAATGATTCAGCGGCCCGCCGGGCGCCTTGATGTTGCCGGTGATCTTCCCCTGCCAGTCGTACGGAAACGGCTTGCCGTTGAGCGTGCGCAGGAGATCGAAGTCCACCGGCGAAGCATGCAGATCGAGATTCTTGACTATCAGCACCGGCTCACCGGTCGCGAACGTCATTTTGCCCAGCAAGCGCGAGCCCGTCGTTCGCACATCCATGTTCGTCAGGATGTAGTCGAGGATGCGCGGGTCCTTCTCGCTGCGAATGTCCAGCACCATCTTGCCGCCGCCGGTAGTGGGCAGCGTCGGGTATACCCAGGCGACGTCCTTGAGGGACACCGAGTCGCCGACGATATGGAGGTAGTAGCGTATCGGCAGATCGCTCCCCCACACCACGCTGCCGCGCGCTCGACCCGTGGAGCCCGGCAGGTCCCAGTGATCGGTGTCCAGAAATACGGTATCGCCGAGGTTGAGAAACGTCCCGGACACATTGCGGAACGTGAACGGCGGGTCCGTTTCGCTGAAGCTCGCTTTCCTGAGCCGCACAAGACGGCCGACGGTATCGGGATCCGCGACGCGCGTGAACCCGAGATTCGCCTGTGCATTGCTCCACCGCCACGTGCGCGCTAATCCTTCGCGCGTGCGCCGGATCTCGTGATCGGGACGGGATAGCTCAAACCTGATCGCACTGTCGCGTCGCGCACCGCGCAGCGAGTCCGCGGGGTGCCACGGCATTGTGAGCGTGACGCTCGCATTGTGGATGTCGGACGAGTCGATCGCGACGTACTGGCCAAAGCCCCTCTCGTTTCGCTTCTGCTTTTCGACGCTCGACGGAAAGATGCGGCGCCAGTTCCATTCGCCATTCTCGTGCAGGCGCAGGTGGACCACCGGATGCTCGGCCACCAGATGGTTGAGCAGAATTCTGCGATCGAAAAGGTCGCGCGCATCGTAGGATATCTGGACCGGCCCCGATGCGAAGAAAACCGAATCTTCATCGTCGCGGATCTCGAGAGAGTCGATGGTGACGCCCGTGAAAAAACCACCGCTCAGGTGGCCGATGTACACCTTTCCCTTGACGCTTCCCTCGAACATCGTCGTCACCATTTTGCGCACGCGCTCCTGACCGAAGCCCGTGTGCGTGACGCCAATGATGCTGAGGACGAGTATCAGTCCCAGCCCCACCAGAACTGTGGCGCTCGCGAGAACGATCCGGAGGCGTCGGGTCATCTGAAGCTAGAACGCCTGGCCGATCGCAAAGCTGAACGTGAGGCGGCTTCTGAAGCTGTTCACCTTTGCCGGCTGAAAGGAAGCACGGCACGAAAGCGCATTGGTAGCGGGGTCCTGAGTGATGATCTCAGTCCCGGATTGCGCGTCGGGGTTGAAGTGCGTCGGCCGCTGGTTTCCCGGACTCACGCACAACAGCTGTCCGCCATTGCTGGTCGCCTCGTAATACAACGGTCCGGCGGGGCGCCGATATGGATTGTATCCGATCGCTGCGCGCACAGGACCCACCGGAGAGAATGCCGTCACCTGAACGCCGGGCGTGATCTTGAGCTTGACCCCGCTGAGCGCGGCATTGCTTCCCCGGTTCCAAACCTCGCCGGCGTCGGTGAAGAGTGTAAGCTGCAGCAGCTCCGGCAGAACGGGACTGCGCAGGCGCAGCTCGATGTTGGCGACGATCAGACTGTTTCCGCCAACGGGCACGACTCTTCGCACGCCGCCAGTCGTGTCTTTCACCAGGGTGTCGGGCCGGCCGCTCTCGGCGGGCAGCACCTTCTGAAATGTGGGCGCGATGTAGATCGCGGAGCCGAGCTCGTTCTGCGCGAAGCCGCGCACGGTAGTTGGACCTCCCGCGTACAGGCGCTCGGATGGCGGTATGAATCCCGTCGCGGATCCCAGCGTGCGGCCGTACACGACGCCCCCGCGGAGCCGGAAGGCGAGAACGTTGCCACCGCCGGCATTGACGTATCGCGACGCGTCACCGACGAACTTGTTGAATTGGAGCGCGGTGTCGGACAGGATCATCGGCGAGGAATGGCGCGCCTCGACTCGAATGATCGATCCGCGCGTCGGGGACAACACGCTGTTCGAGTTGTCGCGCGTCGCCGAAAGACTGAGAATAGCCAGACGCTGCGTCTTCTCGATTCGCTGCCGCTCCTCCGCATCGCACAGGTTGAAAAGCGCGCAGAACAGCGCCGGCTGTGCCTCGGTACGGCCGAGGTCCATCGAGTAGCTCAGATTGAGCGGTGTTCGCGTCGTCGCGCGCCAGACGACGGACGCCACGCCTCCTATAGCAGTCGTCCTGCGATAGGCGTTGTACTCGGAGACGCTCTGGCTGTACAGCGTGAGAGTGGGGATCGTTCGGAGCCCGAATATCACCGGCTGCCGGAAGGTCGCCCCGATGTAGTAGCTGAGGAGATTGCTGAAGACGTCCTTCGTCGCCGTCGGGCAGAAGCCCGACGCGCCATTGAGCGGACGCCCAATTCCGATCTTCGACACCCTCGCGTTGAGGTCGAGCCTGCGGGCGCCATTGAGAAAGTTGTAATCCGTGTATTCACCCGTGACGCGGAAGCAGTCCAGCGTGCCGTATCCCGCCCCGACTCGCGCCGCGTGCATCGCCGCTTCCGCGAGATCCACATAGAGCGTGACAAGTGAATCGCTGCCCGAGTCGGGCGTTATCGACACGTGTTGGTACGCCTCGGTTTGATACAGCGCGCGCTGCGCGTCGACGATCTCGTCCTCGCGAAAGAGACGACCGGAATCGAGTCCCATGATGCGGCGCACGACCCTGGTTGGTATCTGCTGCGATTTGCGCGACATGGGAGTCACTTCGATTTTGATTTCTCCGATTTTCGCCCGCGCTCCCGGTGCGGCGGTAACCGTGTCCCACGCGCTCAGCGTGCTGTCGCTCGTCTGGAAGGAATTGACGGCATCGGCTCTTGGATACCCGTTGTTATGCAGGCGCTGGCGAATAGTGTCTCTCGCCGCTTCGACGGCGAACCGGTCGAATCTGCCACCCACGCGCACGGGCAGGCCCCGCGTTACTCGCGTCCTTTCAGGGACTGAATCCAGCCCCTGAATAACAAAGGACTTGAGTACCATTGGCGGCCCTTCGTTGATGGTGAATTTGACCTCGACTGCGCCCGGCGCGAGCACCTTCACCGCAGTGTCGACGGTCACTCTTGGATACCCCCGACGGCGATAAAAGATTATCAGCCGGGCGCGATCGTTCGGGAGCTCGCTGCGGTTCAGACAATGTTTGACCGTGAAAGGCAGGTGCAGGTAACGCCGCGCCCACGCCGAGGGGGTCGTGACGATCGTTTTCGCGAGGTCGGCGTCGGTGAAGGCGCGATTTCCCTCGAACACCAGCCGCATGACTTCGAGGTCTCCGCGCTGGCAGTCGATGTCCTGCGCGCGAGCCGTGCTGGCACCAAGAAACGTTGCGAATAGCGCGAGTGCGGTTAGGGTGCCGAGCCGTACTCGTCCGCGCGTCACCCTTTCAGCAGGCCAGTGCCGGGCGGCCGGCCGGGCGGCAGCTCGCGACCAAAATGCGTTTCGGTCTCCGGCTCCGTCCTGTCTCCCAGCATCCGCTTCGGACGCGCTACCGGCGGCCGCGCGAGCTCCCCCTGCGGAACGAGGGGCGTCCGCTGGATTAAGAGTTGCACAACGTAAAATCCGGCCAAACCGACGGCGAGACCAACGCCAACGGCGGGCAGTAGATCCTTGGCGCCTAGTTGACGGCGGTAATAGTATTCTGCGCTCACGGTGAGGCCTATTTCGGGTACGCGAAAGTTCTCGTATTTCGCCCCTTCATGTCAACCGTCAGAGCAATCGTATGCGGCGACTCTTTTTACTCCTAATTCCCGCAATTCTCGCCTGCGGCGGGGGCGGCGATTCAACTCCCGCCCGGAAAACCATCATCGACTCGCGTGATACCTACGATCCGCGATCCCTCGACCCGGCGCTCTCCACCGACGTCCCGACTGGACGGGCCGTCGCCTACGTCTTCGATGGTTTGACGCGCTTCACTCCCGACGCGAAGGTCGTTCCCGGACTCGCCAAATCATGGGAAGTAAGCCCCGATGGCATCACCTACACCTTCCACCTTAGAAGCGGGGTCAAGTTCCACGACGGCAGGGCGCTCACCGCCAGCAACGTCGTCAACACCTTCCAGCGCGTCCTCGATCCCGCCACCAAGGGCGGACGCGGATGGCCGCTCTATCCGATCAAGGGCGCGGAAGACTACGCGGCCAGCAAGACAAAAACCATCGCCGGCATGGGCGCCCCGAACGACTCCACGGTCGTGATCACGCTCAAGGAGCCGTTTTCGATCTTTCCGAAGCTCCTTGCCATGCCCGTCACCTCCATCATCCCCGACAATCCGAGCGCCGATTTCGGCCAGAAGCCGATCGGCACCGGCCCGTGGAAGTTCGTCGAGTGGAGACACGACGACTATCTCCGCTTCGCCAAAAACCCCGACTACTTCGACGGCGCGCCGAAAACGGATTCGCTCACGGCGCGCATCGTTCCGGAGATGAGCACCGCCACGGCCGAGTTCGAGGCGGGCAACGTGGATATTCTCAACGTGCCGGATGAAGCAGGAAAATCCTGGCAGGTCGATCCCGAAAAGAAGAAGCTGCTTACCTCGGCGCCCGCACTCCGCTTCTGGTACGTCGCCATCAACACCTCCCGCGGCCCCCTCTCCGACATTCGCGTGCGGCAGGCGATCAACTACGCCGTCGACGTGAATACGATGCTCGCCCAGGTCATGGCCGGACGCGGCACCGTCGCCAACGGCGTCATTCCACCGACGCTCGGCGGATACGACGCAAACCGCAAGGGATATCCGCATGACGTTGCAAAAGCCAAGCAGCTGCTGGCCGCCGCCGGACATCCGAATGGCATCGACGTCGAGCTCTGGGCTTCGACCACGGACCAATCGCCCCGCATATCACAGACGGTTCAGGCGAACCTGGCTGAGGCGGGCATTCGCGCAAAGATTATCCAGCGCGACGCGTCATCGATGCGCGAGGCGGCGCGGAAAGGTCAGACCGATCTCGCGCTGAAGGAATGGTGGGCCGACTACCCGGACGCCGAGAATTTTCTCTATCCCCTGCTGCACAGCAAGAACAAGGGAGTCGGCGGAAACGTGTCCTTCTACTCGAACCCGCGTTTCGACGCACTCGTGGATCAGGCACACCACGAGCAGGACGAAACGAAGCGCAATTCGCTTTACACCCAGGCGGACCAGCTCCAGTTTGCCGACGCGCCGATGCTCTACCTCTTCTTCTATAAGGACATGTACGCCGTCCAGCCGTGGATCAAAGGCTTCACCGTTCCCGCGGTCTTCAACGGCCAGCGCTGGACCGACGTCACCATCAGCAAATAGACGGTGCTCGCGTTCATCGTTCGGAGACTCGCGCTCTCGATTCCAACGCTCTTCGGAGTCCTGGTCGTCGTGTTTCTCCTTCTCTACGTGGCTCCCGGCGATCCGGTGCAGGAGATGGTCGGCGAGAGGGCCGATCCGGAAACGATCGCGCGCCTGAGAAAAGAGCTGCACCTGGACGAGCCGCTGCTGAAACAGTTCACGCTCTACACGAGTGGCGTGCTGCGTGGCGATTTCGGTAACTCGTACATCACCCAGCGTCCAATCATCCAGGACATCCGCGAGCGCTTTCCAAAGACACTCCTGCTCGCCGGCTCGGCGATGCTCCTCGCTTCGATGCTCGGCATCACCCTCGGAGTGCTGAGCGCGCGCAATCCCGGGGGCTGGTTCGACCGCCTCGGGCTCGGCGTCGCCTACCTCGGGATTTCCTTCCCCGTTTATTGGGTGGGATTGATTCTCATCCTCGTATTCGCCGTGATCCTCAAGTGGCTGCCTCCATCGGGTTACGGGGGAATCAAATACCTGATCCTTCCCGCGCTCGCTCTCGGTTCACGATCGATCGCGTTCCTCGCGCGGGTTACACGATCCGCGATGCTCGACGTGCTCAGCGGAGATTTCGTGCGGACGGCACGCGCCAAAGGATTGAAGGAACGCGTGGTAGTTGTGCGGCACGCGCTCCGCAATGCGCTCATCCCCATCATCACCGTGCTCGGCCTCGACTTCGGGTACTACCTCACCGGCAGCATTCTCACCGAGACGATCTTCAGCTGGCCGGGACTGGGCCGGTACGTTGTCAACGCGATCACGCGACGCGATCTGCCGGCAATTCAGGGCTCGGTGCTCTTTCTCAGCGTCGTGTTCGTGCTGGTGAATCTTCTCACAGATCTCGCGTACGCCAAAGCGGATCCTCGCGTAGCATACTCCTGAGCGTCCGATGACGACGGCGGAAACATAGATGGCCGCGCGGGAGCGCGCGCTCGCATCCCAGATCGAGAAAGTCGAGCAGGAATCCGGTGCAAAAGCTATTGGCGTTGCCTTGCACGACGCCGAAACGGGCTTCGAGCTGCACTACAAAGCCGACCGCTGGTTCCATGCGGCGAGCACGATCAAGGTGCCAATACTTCTTGGCGTGTTCGCCGCGATCGACCGCGGCGACCTGTTGCCCCATTCGCGCGTGCAGGTGCGCAATCGTTTTCTCAGCGTGGTCGAGGGCGTGCCGTTCCGCGTCGAGTCGGGACGCGATGCGAATTCGGCCGTGCACAACGCAATCGGCAAGATGATGCGCGTCGATGAGCTGGCGTACCACATGATCACCACCTCGAGCAATCTCGCCACGAATCTTCTATTGGGCGTCATCGGACCGGAGTCCGTCAACAGAACGTTAAAGGAGCTAGACGTCGACGACGGGATCGAGCTCAAGCGCGGCGTCGAGGACGAGCTCGCGTTCGACAAAAGCATCAACAACATGGTGACCGCAGATGGGCTGCTGCGGATCCTGATGCTGCTGTCTGAAGGAAAAGCCTTCTCGCCGGCGCTTTCGCGGAGGATGATGGACATCCTGCACGGCCAGGAGTTCAATCAGGGGATCCCGGCGCGCCTTCCCAAGGGAGCCCGCGTTGCGCACAAGACAGGAGAGATCTCGACCGTGGCACACGATGCGGGCGTCGTCTACCTGCCGAAGCGAAAGCCGTACGTGCTGGTTGTACTGACCGAGTGGGAGCCGGAAGGTACGGGACGGTCCCGTACAATCGCGGCGATCTCGCATACTATATACGAATTTCTAACTCAGGGTCCGCCCGACGAATGAGCTCTTCAGCGGTCTTCGCCGGAAGCGCCGGCCACGAGTCCCCCAACTTCCCTCTTCGGGTAGTTGACGGGCTGACCCTTCCGCCGGAGTACCGGAAGGCCCTGAGGCCCGGCGAGGAGTGGAAGGACGCCACCGGACGGGGCCGTCAGCTGCCCCGCTATTTCTACGAGATCCCCTCCTGGGATTCGGCCATGAAGATCGAATTGGCCAGCCACTTCCTTCTCTGGGAGTTCATCCAGGTAGACGTAAGGGAGGCGCCGCCGCTGAGGACATTCCCCCGGTACGTTCCGTGCGCTATCACCCTTCTGGCTGTGTGTCTCGAGCGGTTTCGCGAAGCGGTGGGGACTATGGTGCACATCTCGGCCAACGGGGGCTATCGCTCCCCCTCCCACCGTTTCTCGAAAAACGCGACCCTCCACTCCTGGGGAACGGCCGCCAACATCTACCGCATTGGCGACACTTTTCTGGACAATCGGAGCGCGATCGAGCGCTTCAGCCTGATCGCGCGGGAGACACTGCCTGGAATCTGGACGCGTCCCTATGGGGCACCGAGCGGATTCGCGGAGGATCACCTCCACCTCGACCTCGGGTACGTGCTTTCGGTGCCGCGGGATGTAAAAAGTTGAACCGTTTGTCGCAGGACCATCGCGAATTAGAAGAGAAATTCTGGATAGAATGTGAGTATGGCGAACCAGCTCAAAAAGAAGAAAGGACCCGAGAACAAATCATCCACTCGTGAGCGGATCCAGCTCGCGGCGATCGGCATGGAAGCCGAATTCGCCGTGATCATGGATGGCGCGCAGGTGAAGCCGGAGGATGTCTTCGGCAGCCCGCGCCGG
Organism: Gemmatimonadales bacterium; assembly: GCA_038322455.1. GTDB lineage: Bacteria > Gemmatimonadota > Gemmatimonadetes > Gemmatimonadales > Gemmatimonadaceae > UBA4720. The sequence goes on from JBBQFZ010000016.1 coordinate 12,722, forward strand.
TTCATTCGCAAGAAGATGATGCACCGGAAGGGCAGGTCGTATCACCTGCCAACAGGGGGCGCGGTCTACTTCGATACCGGAGTCATCGAGGTCGCGACCCCGGTCATTGAGATCGAGCGTGGCTGCGCCGCGCGCGCGGGGCGCTCGCTGTGGGAAGCGATCCTCTTCGTTCGGCAGGAGCTCGACGCGTGGGAACTGGCGCACGACAGCGACGTGCAGCTCGCCGGCTTCAGCGCCCACTACAACGTCTCCTTCGAGCTGCCGCCCCACGAGCAGGGGTCCACTCGAACCGTCGAGCAGCTGGCATTTCTCCTCGCTCACATCCTGCCCGTTCCCGTGATGCTGCTCGCGGCCAACCGGAAGTCGACGGGCATCGGCGTGCGTCCGCGCGACGATCGCATCGAAGTAACCGCCGACTTCACGCCCGATGCGCCGCTCATGATCGCAACAGCCACGATCATAGTCGGAATCGTGCGGGAAGTGATGAGGTGGCCGAGTTACGAGATCAGCGCGCTGGAGAACACGGACATCCCGGTGATCCGGGGTTTCCGGCCCATGCCCCACACCACTCGCAAGGGATGGCTTGCGCGGTTCGACTGCTACCCGGAGAACCCCTTCGCCTGCGACATCGACCGCGACAAGTGGCCGACCGCGGATGGGCGCTTTCTCTCGCTACGTGGGATGGCCGGCCAGATTACCAGGCACTTCTGGCCGTACATCCGCCGCTACTCGGATCCGTTCACGTTGCGCCTGATCGGCTCGGTGATGAAGGGTCGCGCGCCTTCCCTGCTCGATCTCGACGATCGTCCTCCGGGCTACGAGGACGTGGGGAGACTCTGCACCTGGGACAACCTCTTTCCGGAGAGAGTGCTTCCGCGCTCGCAGTACGAGCGCGTCCTCATCCGCGCGATCTCGGGCGACAAGCTGCACATGGGTGGCGAGTGGTACACTCCGACCGGGATGCGTGGATGGTCGCGGGTTGTGTTCAGGCGAAAGGCCGACAACTCCCGGCACGTATTCTCGCTCGACTATCTGCTCGACCACCTTCCGGAGTGGGAGCGGCCGTATCGAAGCAGCCGCCGCGGCAGACGCGCTGAAAAAGAAAAATCCGCCAGGGCGTGAGAGCGCGCGCTCGCGGCAGCGTACTTGCTGTCTTAGTTTTTTCCTCGACGCTCACCGGTAGCTCGCAAAGCTGACAACCCACATAGCCCTGCTCCGCGGCATCAACGTCGGCGGTCACCGCAGCGTCGGCATGACCGACTTGCGCACCTTCCTCACGCAGCTCGATTTCGACGACGTCCGCTCGCTGCTCCAGAGCGGCAATCTCGTTTTTCAAAGCCGCTCAAGGACCGGCGCCGAGCTGGAGCGATTCCTCGAGGGCGAGGCGGTAAAGCGCTTCTCGATGGAGATAGATTTCTTCGTGCGCACGCCTGAAGAGTGGAAGAGCATCATCCGCCAGAACCCATTCCGCAAAGAGGCCGAGCTGGATCCGGGGCATCTCCTCGTTCACGTGCTCAAAAGTCCGCCCTCGGCGGAATTTGTCACCTCGCTGCAGGAGGAGATCCAAGGCCCCGAGCTCGTGCACGCAAAGGGGAAGCAACTTTACGCGTTCTATCCGAACGGGCAGGGCCGCTCGAGACTCACCAACGCCGTGATCGAGAGAAAACTTGGTCGGTGCACAGGACGGAACTGGAACACGGTCCTCAAGCTGGCGACGCTCTCGAAATCGGGTTCGACCAAACTCACGCCAATGGCGCCCCACAAGCGTATTTAATTCCGTAGTGTTCAGCTGCGGCTAAGCTTTCCCGCCCGCGAGCGCGTCAAGAAGCTTCTGATGAATCCCGCCAAACCCGCCGTTCGACATCACGAGCACCACATCGCGCTCCTTCAACCGCGGTACGAGATCCTTTACGATCTCATCGGCATCCTTGAGATGCCGTGCGCCTTTCCCAGAGGCAACGAGGTCGCTAACCATCTGCGACAGATCGATCGCGGTGTCCGTGGTGTAGCGCTCGGGATGAAACATCCCAGCCAGAATGACCTCGTCGGCGCCGCCGAACGCTCTCACATAGTCGTTCTGAAATTCCCGTCGCTGCGCGGTGTAGCTCCTCGGCTCGAACACCGCCACGATTCTCCGTCCCGCGTACTTCTGCCTGATCGCATCGATTGTCTCTCGAACGGCCGTCGGATGATGCGCAAAATCGTCTATCACGGCGACGCCACGGACCTCACCGCGCACTTCCATGCGCCGCTTGACGCTGGTGAACGTCTTTAGTCCCCGCCTCACGCCCTCCCTGTCCGCCTTGATCGCCTCCGCGGCCGCGATCACGGCCAGCACATTTCGCACGTTGAACGCGCCGGCAAGAGGCGTGTCCACTTTTCCCCATTCCTCATCGGAGCGGAACGCGCGGAAGATCGTCCCACTCTCGCTGAACTGAACGTCGCGCGCGTGCCAATGGACCTGGCCCTTTGGCGGGAGCGTCTCGTCGCCGTACCCGAACGACTCCACGGGCGCGAATGCCTTGGGGGCGAGCTCCCGCATAATCGGCGAATCCCACCCGGCTACAACGACGCCGTTCTGCGGAACGAGATTGATGAACCGGGCGAATGCGAACTTGTACGCCTCTTCATCCCTGTAGATGTCGGCGTGGTCGAACTCGATGTTGTTGACGATCGCGGTGTCCGGAAGGTAGTGCCACATCTTCGGACCCTTGTCGAAGTACGCTGTGTCGTATTCGTCCGCCTCGATCACGAAATATTTCGAGTCGGTCAGACGATAGGATGTACCGAAGTTCTCGGCGACGCCCCCGATGAGAAAGCTCGGATTGAGCCCCGCGGACTCGAGCACCCACGCCAGCAACGATGTCGTCGTCGTCTTCCCGTGAGTTCCCGCCACCGCCAGCGAATGGTGGCCCCAGATGAACTCCTCCTTTATGGTAGCGGCAGCCGACGTATATCGGAGCTTCCGGACCAGCACCGCCTCGAGCTCGGGATTCCCCCTCGATATGGCGTTGCCGACGATGACCACATCCGGCTCGGGTGAAAGATTTTCCGGCCGATACCCCTGATTGTACGCTATCCCCATCTTCTCGAGACCGGTCGACATCGGTGGATACACGTTCTCATCCGACCCCGTAACCGCGTGGCCAGCTGCCTTGAGCAGGCCGGCGAGCGACGCCATCGCTGTTCCGCCGATGCCGATCAGATGATAGTGCAGAAGATCCCTGCTTCCTTCTTCGGTCCTTTTCGCCATTCTGCGTTTCAGCCCCATCGATGGGAGTTTGGTGTACTGGAATCTATAATGCTCTTAGAAGCGTTCACGCCGAAACGCATTCCTGCGCTTCGCCGTAGGGGAGAAACACGCTAACGAGATTCATGCCGCAAAGAGCCAATAGATTCTGGACGATCTTTCTGTTGATCATCTTCCTCGACATCGCGACCAAGCGCTTCGCCGAGAGATCGCTGATCCCTTACATCCCGAAAAACGTCATAGACGACGTCCTTCGTTTCACCCTCGCGTTCAATGCCGGCGGCGCGATGAGCCTCTCACTCGGATCCGCATCCCGCTGGTGGTTCACCCTGTTGTCCATCGCCACGCTCTTCGTCCTGGCGTATATGTACCGGCAAACGCTGCCCAACGACCGCCTTCAGCTCGCATCCCTCGCGCTGATTTGCGGAGGCGCCGTAGGGAATCTCATCGACAGAGTGCGCTCTCCGCTCGGAGTAGTGGATTTCATCGACATCGGAGTTGGATCCCACCGGTTCTGGACCTTCAATGTGGCGGACGTCGGCGTAACGGTCGGCACTGCAGCTCTCACCTGGATCCTTTGCGTACGCGCCGCAAGAGACGAACGACGCCGACCCATCCAGCCCACCGGCGCCTTCGACGAGCCAGGCTAGTCGTCCTTCTGTCCGAAGATGGCCATGTTGGAGCTATGGCCTGGATTCACCTTCTTTTCCGGATAGATCCAGTGCACTGCCTGGTTCACCGCGGTGGCCGCCTCACCAAAACCGGTTGCGATCAGCTTCAGCTTGCCCGGGTAGGTCGTGATGTCGCCCGCCGCGTAGATCCCCGGCCGGCCAGTTTCCATCAGGCTGTTCACCACGATTTCGTCCTTTTCGCAGTTCAGTCCCCACTCGGCGAGAGCCCCGATGTCGCTGTGAAACCCGAGCATTGGAAGAATCGCGTCCGCATCGATGTTGCGCGTCGTTTTCGCCTTCACGTCGCGAACCGTGATGCCAGTCAGCCGATTGCCCTCCGAGATTACCTCGTGCAGCTCGTGAAATGGCAGCAGCGTCGTGCGCCCGGCGGTTGCGGCTGCGTGTACATCGGCGACGGTCGCGCCGTGCGCCCGATACCTGTCGCTTCGGTGCACGAGCGTCACAGCCTTGGCCCGATCGCGTAGCTGCTGGGCCCAGTCGAACGCGGAATCCCCGCCGCCGATAATCACGATACGCTGACCCTTGAACTCGTCGGGATCCGAAACCCGGTCGAAGATCCCTTTCCCATACCAGGGCTCCGCGCACGCCTGCGGCAGACGCCTGGGCGAAAATGCGCCGATGCCGCCGGCGATGACGATGGCCCGGGTCGGAAAGCGGTCGGTCTCGGTTACGAGCACGAAATGATCGTCGGCCCGCTCGAGCGCCGTGACGTTCTGGTTCAGGTGAGCCTTGACGTGAAACTGGTCCGTCTGCTCACGGAGCGCCTTTACCAGATCCTTGGCAAGGATCTTCGAGAACCCTCCAACGTCGAAGATGTACTTCTCGGGGTAGAGAGCGGTGAGCTGGCCCCCAAGCTCGGGGAGTGCGTCGACTATCTGGGCGGTCGCCCCGCGCATCCCCGAATAAAAAGAGGCGAACAGTCCGGTAGGGCCGCCGCCAATGATCGTGATATCAGGAATCGGGTGAGTCATCTGTCGGCGAAATATATAGTAGCGAGTCAGCCCGTCACCCACCTCCACGTTCTGGCGAGGGTCCGCGCCACGCTCTAGACTCTAACGGCGAAACGTGGCCTCTACTGGACATTCAACGGTGCCCGACCAGCCAACACTCAATACCGACCGCCTCACCCTTCGCCCATTCGTCCTCGACGATGCGTGGGATGTCGAGCGCCTGGCCGGCATGCGCGAGATCGCCGACACGACGCTGAATATTCCGCACCCTTATCCGGTTGGGGCCGCGACCCGCTGGATCGAGAGTCATCCCCCCGCGTGGGCCGCCGGAACCGGTGCCGCCTTCGCGATCATCGAGACGGTGACCGGCACGCTCGCGGGGACGGTCAGCCTGATGCGGATCCACCGCGAATATCGGCGCGCGGAGCTGGGCTACTGGATTGCGGTCGATCGCTGGAACCAGGGACTGGCAACAGAGGCAAGTCGGGCCGTATTCGATTTCGGCTTCCAGACTCTGGGGCTGCATCGGATCGAATCTCGTCACTTCCTGCGCAATCCCGCATCGGGGAAAGTGATGCAGAAGCTGGGGATGCATGAGGAAGGTGTAGAGCGCGACTCGACAGTTAAGTGGGGTCGCCACGAGACGCTGGCCCGCTACTCCATCCTGGAGCCCGAGTGGAGAGCGCGCAAAGGGAAGTAAACCGCCCCGCGACTAAACAGCTATCGGCTACTAGCTTCGCGATCTTCCCCCCCGCTGCTACTCGTCGAGTGGCACAACACTCACCTCGGCCGTCCCATCCGATCGATACAGAACACTCACCGTCCAGGGCTGACAGCACACCTCGCAATCCTCCACGTACTGCTGCGCCGAGCCCCCGCCGGGATCTATCACGATCTCGACTGTTTCATTGCAGTAGGGACAATAGACCGTTGCCCCAGTTTCGGCGGTTCCATCTCCCAGTGGAAATTCCTCGCGCCAGTCGTCGTCGTGGGAGCCGTTATCCGGTCCGCTGATCATCTGCAAGGGTTCGAATTCATCATGGCAACCACGCCAACGAAGGCAGAATTGTCAATCGATAGCGCGATGGGCCAGCGTTACATTATCCCTTCGATGAAGATCTACACCAAAACCGGCGACGCCGGCGACACGGGCCTCTTCGGAGGCGGCAGAGTCCAGAAGGACGACGCCCGCGTAGAGGCTTACGGCGACGTCGACGAGCTAAACGCAGTGCTGGGAATGGCGCGGGCCGTCGAGCCGATGCCGCGCATCGATGAGATTCTGGTTCCGATGCAGCGCGATCTCTTCAGCATCGGCGCCCTCCTCGCCACCCCGGACCTGGAGAAGATGCACGGGCACCTCGCCAAGGCAAACATCGACGAGCAACGTATCAAGGACCTCGAGCACGCCGTCGACGAATGCGAGAAGGAGCTCGAGCCGTTGAAGGCATTCATCATCCCCGGCGGTAGCAGGAAAGGGGCGGTGCTTCACGTCGCCCGCACGGTCTGCCGGCGAGCCGAGCGACGGGTCGTTCGACTCCAGCGGGAGGTGGAGATTCCACCCCTCGTAGTCATATACCTGAACCGCCTTTCCGACCTACTCTTCATGCTCGCGCGCGTGGCAAACGTCCACACGGGCGCTGGTGAAGTAACCTGGTAGCTCGGGTCGCACGCGGTGCCGCGCGAGAGATCGACCTCGGCGAATCGTCCATCCGAATCGCCCCTGGCCTTCTCTCGGAGATCGGCCGCACGGTGCGCGAGCTTGCTCCAGCCCACAAATACGCCGTCATCACCGACTCGAACGTCGGGCCGTTGTACAGCCAACGTGTAAGAGACCAGTTCGACGCGAGCGCCGTTGAAGTCCTCTCGATCCCCGCCGGGGAGTCCAACAAAACCCGCGAGATCTGGGGGCGACTGACCGACGAACTGCTGGCCAAAGGATTCGGTCGGGATTCGACAATAATTGCCCTTGGAGGCGGCGTCGTGGGGGACCTCGGAGGGTTCGTGGCAGCCACCTTCATGCGGGGGGTCCCGGTCATCCAGGTACCCACGACCTTGCTGGCGATGATCGACGCTTCCATCGGCGGCAAAACAGCCGTTGATACCCCGGCCGGCAAGAATTTGGTCGGGGTTTTCCATCCCCCTAATGCTGTGCTTGTAGACCCACAACTCCTTACTACACTTCCACTTAGGGACCTTCGTGCGGGACTTGCAGAAGCACTCAAGCATGGCGCAATTGCCGACGAGCCTTATCTTCATGGCGTCGTCAGGGGCGCTCCCAGGCTGCTGTCGGCCGCGGGTCCGAAGAGTGACAGCATGCTCTCGCTCATCGTCCGTAGCATTGAGATCAAGGCCGATATTGTTTCCCGCGACGAGCGGGAGGAGGGCCTTCGAAAGATTCTGAACTTCGGCCATACGATTGGCCACGCCGTCGAGCTGATTAGCGGCTTTTCGCTACTGCATGGAGAAGCAGTTGCTATCGGGATGGCACTTGAGAGTGAGCTCGCCGAACGAGTCGGCGTGGCTCAGGCCGGAACCGCCGCGACCATAGCGAAGTCGCTGGAGTCGGCCGGACTCCCAACCGCACTGCCGCCTGGATTCAGGGGTGATGTCGTCGTTGAGGCTATGCGGTCGGATAAGAAGGGACGGTCAGGCAGGTTGACATTCGCCCTCCCGCTCAGGATCGGAGCGATGGCAGGCGAGGATACTGGATGGACTGTTTCAGTCGGTGACGATCAGCTTCGGGAGGTGCTCAATGAAAATCGGCAGAATCTCTCGGCAAACCAGGGAACTGGAGGTCGCGACTGACCGCGCCCCGGCGCGCCGGTCTGACTTCGTCAGTACGCTCGTTGCGGTAACCCTCGCCCTCACCTTGATAGGCACGGGTGCGGTCGCACTTCCATCGCTTTCACTCATGGAAACCGGCTTCGAGATTCCCCCCCAAAAAGGACCTCAGCTCGAGCCGACGGAGCTGTCGGCCATTGAGACCATGCACGAGACTGCCGGCAACCTCGCCGGCTCGCTTAAGGGGACTGTCACCGACATTGCGAAAGCGCTGCCTTCTACGGCTGCAACCGTCGCGCGGGCAACCACCGCGATCGCGAAACCAATCGCCGATGGCATCGATGTCGTGCCGGAAGCGGGCAGAATGGTCCGCGCCACCGCTCACGAAGCGATCATGATGAAGAGGGGCATCATTCCCCTCATGCCCTCCAAATTCGCGCGCGCCAGGGAAGGCGTCACCATACCGGTCTCTCTGACCCAGTATTGCGTGACGGGCGAGACCCGTCGCGGAAGGCAGACCAGGCACGGGATCGTCGCCGCTGATCCGCGGATTTTCCCCCTCGCTCGCTACGTCGAGGTCTTCCTCGGCGATCAATACCTTGGTCGATACCTCGTCGATGACACCGGCGGCAACGTGCTCGGCGCGACGCTCGACATCTGGAATCCAAACTGCAAGGAAGCCGCGCGATTCGGACGTCATTGGGGAAGCGCGACACTGGTCGCGCGTGAGGTTGAACAGGTTCCCAACGACACGCTCACGCCACTGCGTTTTGACGGCTTGGCAAAGCGCTGAGAGCTGAACTTTTTCACGCCGCATCTGGCCCTACAATTGCTCGTTTGGCCCCCAAAAATCCAACCCGAGACCCAACCATGTCATCCTTCAGCACCTACCTGATCGGATTCATTGTCCTTATCATCGGCCTCGCGATAGGCGCCATTCTGCTTGGCGTCTCGCAAATCTGGGTCGTTGTTGGATGCATTGTTCTGATCGGAATGGCCATTGTAATGGCCACAACCCGAACGAAGCCCAAAGATCCACAGGCCTGATCTTGGCATGAAACGTGGCTGTTGACGGTTAAGCACACCCGTAGTTAACGTGCGCGTCCAGATTACCGGGCGCGTCACCCAGGCGCGTCATTCGATCGTGTCGCTACCTACAGGGGCTTATGCAGACAACGGGCGAGAGTAGATCTAAAGGCTTCTTCCGTTCCTCCCCCTCCACAGCTTTCGACCAATACCTCCAGGACATACAAAAACTTCCCCTGATAACCGATGCCGAAGAAGAACGGCGTCTGGCCCGTCGGGCCCAGGCAGGCGACGAAAAAGCAGCAGAGCGGCTGGTCACCGCCAATCTCAGATTCGTAATCTCATATGTGAAGAAGTACCAGGGTCACGGCCTCGACCTCGGTGAGCTCGTCGCCATCGGCAACGAGGGTCTCCTCAAAGCGGTTAGAAAGTTCGATCCGGACCAGGGCGTGAAGTTCATCTCCTACGCCGTGTGGTGGGTTCGACAGGCGGTACTGAAGGCTCTCGCAGAGCAGACGCGAAGCGTCCGAATCCCGCTCAATCAGAATTCGCAGCTCATCAAGCTGGCCCGCGCCCAGACGGTTCTTTCTCAGGTTCTCAAGCGCGATCCTACCGACAACGAGATCGGCAGGCTCCTCGAAGAAACCCCCGATGCAGTTCGCTCCGCCAAGCAAATGTCGGCTACGGAAATCTCCCTGGACGCTCCGATCGACCGCTCTGACCGCGAAGCCTGCACCCTCGGCGAGCGCTTCGCCGGCGTCGATGGCGGCGAGATCGAAGACGTCACCGATTTCCACCTGATGAAGGAATTCATCGACAGGGTCTTCCGGAAATACCTCACGCCGCGTGAGCGCAAGATCCTTCACCTCTATTACGGACTGGAGCAGGGCTCCGACGCCATGACGCTCGAGAAGATCGGCGCACTGATGGGAGTCACCCGCGAGCGAATCAGGCAGATTCGCGAGCGCGCATTCGAGAAGTTGCGCGAATCGCCAGACGGATCGGCTCTCGCTGGATTCTGGAGCTAAAGCCCGACAGGCAAGAGAGTTACCCAAGGCAACACACGAAAAGACGCCGGGGCGAATGCACCGGCGTCTTTATTGTATAGTAGCCCGGCAGCGTGTCGCCTCCTTCCCTTTCCCAGTCATCCATTGATCCCGGCCACCCAAACCACTCTTAAGGCATTTCTTAACGCCGACGGCGGCAACGCCGACGCAGCCAAGGAAGCGCTGACCAAGGCTGGATTCGATCTCGAAGCAGTGCAGCCCGGGGAGCTAGAGACAAGCTTCAAGGCGGCAATCGATGACGGGACAAAGCGAATACTGGTGGCCGGCGGGGACGGGACGATTGCGACGGCCGCAGCTCTCGTCGCCAACACGGATGTCGAGCTGGCAATCCTTCCGGCTGGGACACTCAATCACTTCGCCAGGGATCACGGCATTCCGACCGACCTCGACGAGGCAGCCACCGTAGCAGCGCGCGGAGTGATCACTGGCGCCGACATCGGCTACGCAAACGACAATGTTTTTCTCAATACGAGCTCTATCGGCGCCTACGTCACGTTCGTCCGCGATCGCGAGCGCTTCGAGAAATACGTGGGCTACAGGATTGCCAGCCTCATCGCGGCCGTCCTGACGATTTACCACCTGCGCGCTTTTGCAGTGACCCTCGAGGTTGACGGGGTGAAAAAGACATATCGCTCCTCCCTGGTCTTCATCGGAGTCGGGGAGCGCGAGCTCCAGATGCCGACGCTCGGCAGCCGGCTTGAGAACGGGCGCCGCGGACTCCATTTGATGATTGTGAAAGGACATGGTAAGGCGCGGCTCTTCACGATTGCATTGGCCGCCATGGCGAAGGGGACCAAGGAGGCATCGAAGCTTCCGGAGTTCGACAACTTCGTCGTCGACAGCTGCCGAATAGACCTCCGTCGCTCGCGCGCCACCATTGGCCTCGATGGTGAGCTGAAGAAAATGCAGACGCCACTCGACTACAAAATCGAGCGTGATGCGCTTCGCCTCGTCGTGCCCGCGCCGAAGGAAGGTGAATAGCTAGATTTCAGGAATGCCCCTGTCGAGCCAGTCGAGCGCGTCCACGGTCGCAGAGCGTCTGGCCGACATCGTAGGCGAGCGGCACGTCCTGAGCCGCCCCAGTGAGCTCCTGGTCTACAATTCGGACGGCCTTCCGGGATATCGGCGTCAACCGAAGCTCGCCGTCTTCCCGGGAACGCGGGAAGAGACGATCGCAGTCGTCCAATTGCTGGCCGCGGAAGGACTCTCGTTCGTGCCAAGAGGTGCCGGCACCGGGCTCTCGGGCGGAGCCCTCGCCGACGACATCGTGGTCATCGGAGTCCATCGCCTCAAGCAGATAATCTCCCTCGACATCGAGAATCGACGCGCGACAGTCGAGCCGGGCGTCGTAAATCTGCGGCTCAACAAATTCGTAGCTCCGCACGGTCTGCTGTACGCGCCCGATCCATCCAGCGAAGCCGCGTGCACCATCGGAGGCAACGTGGCCGAGAACGCGGGCGGCCCGCACTGTCTCAAGTATGGAGTTACGCTCAACCACGTACTCGCGATCACGGTCGTCCTGCCGAGCGGAGATGTCGTCGAGCTCGGAAGCAGGACTGGCGAGCGCGATGGCTATGATCTGCGCGGCGCGTTCATCGGCTCCGAGGGCTGCTTTGGCCTGGCGCTCGATGTCACGGTGAAGCTCACACAGCGTCCGCAGGCGGTTCGGACGGTGTTGGCTGACTTCATGTCGATCGACGCCGCCGCGCGCGTGACATCCTCGATCATCTCCTCAGGCATTGTGCCCGCCGCACTCGAGTTCATGGATGGTCCAACCATTCGCGTCGTCGAGTCGTCGATCTACGCCGCCGGGTACCCGAAGGACGCCGAGGCGATTCTGCTGATCGAGCTCGATGGTCTTGAGGCAGGCGTGGTCGCGGATCTCGAGGTCGTCCGGCAAATCTGTCTGGATGGCGGAGCCCGGAACGTCAAGGTCGCGCGGGACGATGCCGAGCGTCTCAAGCTGTGGCAGGGGCGCAAAAAGGCGTTCGGCGCGATGGGACGCCTCGCTCCGCATCTCATCGTCCAGGATGCAGTCATTCCGCGTACGCGCCTCAGTGAGATCCTCGCGGCGATTCACGCAATCAGCGAGAAGTACGACGTGCTCGTCTGCAATGTATTTCACGCGGGCGATGGCAACCTCCATCCCAACATCGCGTACAGCGCGGACGATCCGGACGAAAGCGAGCGCGTTCACAAGGCCATGACCGAGATCATGCGCGCGTGCATCGACGTCGGCGGAAGCATCACGGGCGAGCACGGGGTCGGTCTCGATAAGATGGGATACATGGAGTCCATCTTTTCCGAGCCATCGTTGAACGCCATGTGCGAGCTGCGCGGGGTGTTCGATCCGGATCACCGATCGAATCCCGGGAAAGTGGTTCCGATCCACTCGTGCAAGGAATGGCACTCGGTCACCTCCGCCCGCACCCGCGAGCAAGCGCTGGCAGGGGCTCACGCAGCTACAGGCGAGCCTCCACCGCTCGCGGCCAAGCCGGCGCATCCATCCGCGCAGTGAGCACGGAAACCATCGTTGCGGCGATTCACGAGAGCATCACCAGCCGTGCTCCGCTGAGGATCAGCGGTCGTTCCAACTGGCTCTCGGCAGGCAGGCCTGTGAAGGCCCAAAAGGCACTCTCTCTCCGCGAGGATGCTGGCGTCGTCGGCTACGTTTCAGGCGATCTGACGCTCACCGTGCGGGCAGGGACGACGCTCGCCGAGATCGAACGAGTCACCGGAGAGCACGATCAGTGGCTTCCCCTCGATCCATTCGGCTCGAGCGACGGAACGATAGGAGCGACGATCGCCACGGCATCGGCGGGCCCTCTCGCAACGAGCTTTGGGTTGCCGAGGGATCTGTTGCTCGGCCTGGAATTCGTGAATGGACGCGGAGAGGTGGTGCGTGGCGGGGGGAAGGTGGTGAAGAATGTCGCCGGCTTTGACCTGTCGCGCCTCCTCACCGGGTCGTGGGGAACGCTGGGAGTCATCACCGAAGTGTCGTTGAGATTGTATGCACGGCCAAAGGTAGATAGAAGCTTCATCATCACCCTGGGCCCGGACGAGAGGGCAACCGCGGCGCTCATTCGAGCAATTGCGGCCTCGCCGTTAGCGCCTTTTTCGCTGGAGCTGGTCAACGGCAACGCTGCCCGCCGTCTCGCGCTCGGCGACAAGCCACAGTGCATTGTTCGCCTCGGTGGTAACTCCGCCGTCGTAGACGTGCAACTGAAGGCCCTGTCCCAACTCGCGCGCTCGGAGGAAGTGGATCAATCGATCTGGACGAAGTTTCGCGAGCTCGATCGCGATGCGAACAGCGTCATAAGAATCTCGAGCCTTCCTACCCGGTTTCTCGGAACGGCAGCGGGTATCGTTGCCGATTCCCCGCCTGACGTCGTGATCTCGATCAATCCTCAGCGAGGCGTGATGCGCCTGGCGACGTTAGGGACGCGAGAGTCGTCCTCGACGGGTTCCGCGGAGGATAGCGTGCCCACCGAGCTTCTTGAGGCCGGAAAGGACTCGCACACATCCCTTATATTCGAAAAGCTTCCTGAGGACGTATGGCCGGTCGTCTCGCCCAGCGTCGTTGCCGATTCTCTCTCGCGCGGTGTCAGGAAAGTTTTCGACCCGTACAATATCCTGAACCCCGGCATACTCGGCGATTGATGACCGCAGCTATCCCCGATCCACTTCCGCACGATCCGATGCCGGGCTGCGCGCTTCCGGGCACACCGCTCGCCGACGCGCTGCCGGGAATCAATGCCTGCGTGCATTGTGGGTTCTGCCTCCAGGCGTGCCCGACCTACCTGAATCTGGAGGATGAGAACGACAGCCCGCGCGGGCGGATATTTCTGATGCGCTCGCTGCTGGAAGGCACTGTCGCGCCCGATGATGCGAGCGTTCAACAGCACATGGATCAGTGCCTTGGGTGTCGTGCATGCGAGCCGGTGTGCCCGAGCGGAGTGCCGTACGGACAGCTGCTCGAGGCAACACGCGCGACTCTGCGCGAAAGCAGGCCGACGCCTTTCATTGCGCGGATTATTCTCTTCACCTTCGCGCGGGCGTGGCTTCTGCGCCCGGCGATGTTTTTCTCCCGGCTTCTCGCCTCAACTCCAATTCCGACGCTGTTCTCAGGCGTGAAGGGCCGGCTCGGCTTCGCGATGGCGATGCTGGCATCGACGGGCCGCTCGATAGAGCGCGGGCGCTACGATCCGATCTCGAGTGGAGAGCGTGGAAATGTCGCGACCCTTCGTGGATGCGTGATGGACGGATTGTTCAGCGCCACGAACCAGGCGACGGAGCGGGTGCTGAAGGTGAACGGATATGCGATCGTGCGTGCCCCTGGCCAACAGTGCTGCGGCGCGCTGCACGCCCACGCGGGCGATCTCGCGACCGCGCGAAAGTTGGCGCGCCGCAACATCGCGGCGTTCGAGAATTCCGGTGCCGCGTTCATTGCTGTCAACGCCGCCGGCTGCGGCGCAATCATGAAGGAATACGGACATCTGCTCGAGCACGACGCGGAATGGCACGCGCGGGCATTGGCCGTCAGCTCTCGCGTTCGCGATGTGAGCGAGCTGCTGGCCGCCGCGGGTCCGCGCACGGGCGGTGCCCTCCCCATACGAGTCACGTATGATACGCCGTGTCACCTGCAACACGCACAGCGGGTGACCGAGGCGCCGCTGTCGGTGCTTGCGGCGATTCCGGGACTGGAGCTCGTGCCCCTCCACGATTCGGATCAATGCTGCGGAAGCGCGGGCATTTACAATCTCATCGAGCCCGAGACGTCTGATGCGGTGCTCGAGCCGAAGCTCGCGAACATTCGCGCCACCCACGCGCCGTGGGTGGCGACGGGGAATCCTGGCTGCCTCATGCAAATCGGCGCGGGTTTGATTCGCGCCGACATACCCGCGCGATCCATCCACCCGGTAGATCTGCTGGATGCATCCTACGCCGCGTTCGGGCAGTAGCGCCCCGCGAGGCCACAGACTTAATTGCAGGTAATGTCGGAGATGAACGAGTATTCCGCGCTGCACAACGGTGCTCTCTTTTTCGATCGGAGCGACCGGACTCGCACGCGCATCGCGGGGCCAAAAGCCGCCGAGCTCGTCACCGGGATGGTGACGAACGACGTTTCGAGCCTCGTCGCCGGCGAAGGACAGTATGCAGCCGCGCTGACGCCGAAGGGAAAGATCGTTGCTGACCTCCGAATCTTCGCCCTCGACGAGTCCCTTTTGATCGACACTTCCGCCGCGGCCTCGTCCGGCTGGAAGGAGATGGTTCGCAAGTACATCAATCCACGTGTCGCCCCGTACCACGATGCAACCGCCGAGCTGAGCGACATCGGAGTTTTCGGGCGTGGCTCCAGGTCGATAGTGTCCCGGGTGACGGACGTCGATGATCGCGAGCTGTCCGCACTGGCGCCGTACAGTCACATTACGCGGTCGTTCGGGGATGCCACCATAATATTGGTTCGCGTTCCGGATATGGAGCTCGATGGATTTGAGATATTCGTTCCGACCGAATCCGTTGAAGCCATGAAGGCGAAGCTGCGCGCCGCGGGTGTTGCCGCCGGCAGCAGCGAGACATGGGAGATTGCCCGCGTCGAGAACGGACGTCCGAAGTGGGGCACAGACATGGATGACTCCACGCTTCCGCAGGAAGCGAACTTCGATGAGCTTGGCGCGATATCCTACACGAAAGGGTGTTACATCGGCCAGGAGACCGTGGCTCGCGTTCACTTTCGCGGGCATGTGAACCGGTTTCTCCGAAAACTTCGGTTCATCACGCGACCACCGCCGCCAACCGGCGCGGAGCTGGTCGACGAGACGGGCAAGGTCATCGGTGACATTCGAAGCGTGGCGCTCTCACCGAGGTTCGGGGGTGTGGCACTGGGAATGGTGAGGCGCGAGATACTCCCCGGAACAACGCTGCAGGCGCGATGGTCCGGAGGAGAATGCAGCGTTCAGATAGAGCAAAACGAAAAAGGCGCCACTGTTTAGTGGCGCCTTTTTGCAATCCGCGAGAAGAGCTACTTCTTCTTCTTCTTCATCGCGGCGGCCTTCATCATGCTGTCCTTCATCATGCTGTCTTTCATGGCCATGCTGTCTTTCATCATCATGCCGGTGTCCATCGCGGCCGGAGCTGGGGCCATTGCTGGTGCGGTGGTGTCGGCGGTAGCGGTGTCATCCTTCTTTGCGCATGCTGCAAGTACGAGAACTGCGGCGACAAGGGCCAGGCGCTTCATTTACGATCTCCTTGGGAGGCAAACGTGGAATAAGTCGCCGGTCCGTGCACGAAGCTGTGCCCGTTTTTGGCGCGGGCGAAAATTTATCTCATCTGGAGACCGTGTCAAGAGCAGAGCCGTCTGGTAGGGCTCTGATACGCTGGGTAGATTAACTCTCACGAAGCGAATTTTCCCGGGAGAATCAGTTGTCGGTTCATCCAGAAACATTTGGTGCATTAAAGAAGTCCGCTTATGGAGCACCGGAGCGAAGGCTGTTATCCGTCAAGGATGAGCTGCGGGCGAACCTGCTCACGCGTCTGGCGACCAGGAAGCCGATTTTCAGTGGCGTTGTCGGCTACGAAGAGACGGTCATGCCCCAGATCGTCAACGCCCTTTTGAGTCGACACAACTTCATCCTCCTCGGTCTGCGCGGACAAGCCAAATCCCGGATTCTTCGCGCCCTCACGACGCTGCTCGATCCCGCGCTTCCAATCATCGCCGGCAGCGAGGTGAACGACAATCCATTCTCGCCCATCTCCAAGTACGGTAAGAACATCCTGAAGGAGGCGGGAGACGATACGCCTATCGCCTGGCTGGATCCCGACATGCGCTACGTCGAGAAGCTGGCGACACCGGATGTCACCGTTGCCGATATCATCGGCGACCTCGACCCCATCAAGGCTGCGCGCGGCGGGCACATACTCGGCGACGAGCTGACGATGCACTACGGAATGCTGCCGCGCTCGAACAGGGGAATCTTCGCGCTCAACGAGCTGCCGGATCTCGCCGGCAAAGTGCAGGTGAGCCTGTTCAACATCATGCAGGAAGGCGACGTCCAGATCAAAGGCTATCCTGTGCGGCTGCCGCTGGATGTGATGCTATGCTTCACGGCCAATCCGGAAGACTATACGGCGCGCGGCAAGATCATCACGCCGCTCAAGGACCGCATCGGCAGCGAAGTGATGACGCACTACCCTGAGACCGTCGAGCTGGGCATGGCAATCACGAATCAGGAGGCATGGACGGCGCGCGGCGCCGGAAAGGTACGCGTTCCCGATTTCATCGCCGAAGTGATCGAACGCGTTGCTTTCGAGGCGAGGAACGACAAGCGCATCGACAAGCGCTCCGGCGTTTCGCAGCGCATGCCGATAACCGTGCTCGAGAATGTGGTGTCGAACGCCGAACGGCGGGCAATCCAGACGGGAGAACGCGACATAGTGCCCAGGATCGCGGACATCTACGCGGCGCTGCCGGCGATCACCGGAAAGATCGAGCTGGAGTACGAGGGCGAGCTGGTGGGCGGCCACACCATCGCCAAGGAGTTGATTCGTCGCGCGGCGGATGCCACCTATCAGGATCGCGCGGGCGGAATCAACACCGACGAGATCATCATGTGGTTCGATGTCGGGGGTGCGCTGCAGGTGACCGACGATGTTTCGGTTGACGCGGTAGTCGAAGGATTCGGTGCCGTCCCGGGCCTCATGCAGGTGGTCAATACCGCCGGCCTCGCGCCAATGCACGATCTCCCCGTCGTGGCCGCGGGTTGCGAGCTGGTGCTCGAATCCCTCGTAGCGCGAAAGAAGATCGCGCGCTCGGACGCCGGCCAGTACGGCCGCGCAGTCGAGGAAAAACGGCGCCGGCCCTACACGGACTGACCAGTGCCGACGCTCACCATCTCGCGCCTCTATGGCTCGGGAGGCTCGGAGGTCGCCGCTCTCGTCGCGAAGAAGCTGGGATGGTCGCTCCTGGACAACGCCGTGATCGACGCCGTTGCCGCAAGAATGGGCCTCACCGTGGCCGAAGTCCGCGATCGTGAGGAGCGCGTTCCATCTCTCGTGGAAAGACTGACGTCAGCGATGGCTATGGGCTCGCAGGAATGGGCCTCTCCGATGGCGGAGGCGAAACGCCCTACCGCCGAGCAGATGATCGAAGTCACCCGTCACATCATCGAGGAAGCGATCGCGCGCGGCCCGTTGGTGGTGGTGGGACGCGGCACGCAGGAGATGCTCGCCGCGCGCGAGGAAACGCTCCACGTTTTCTGTTACGCGCCGAGGAAAGCGCTCATATCGAGAACGATGAAGCGCGAGGGAGTGGGCGCGGAGGAATCAGCGCGTCTCGTGGATAGCACGAACAAGGAACGCGACCAGTGGGTGAGGCTGCATTGGGAGCGCGATCGCAGGGCCCACGACAACTACGATCTCAGCGTGAACACTGAGCGGCTCGGGATCGAAGGCGCGGCTGATCTGATCGTGAGCGCGGCGAGACATCGTTTCGGCCTCTGATAGACCCTGAGGAATTGATAGGCACGAAGGGAGTACAACTTGCGATAGTGCAGGCAGATGCCCAACCAGCCCCAAGCCCAGAGTCTCCGGTCCGCGGCCGCGGCGGCCATGCGACAACATGGTTTCGAGCCGGAATTCTCCGCCGCCGTTCTTCATGAAGTGGGATTGCTCGAGAATCCGTCGAGCGGGTCGCTGCCCGGCGATGTGCGCGACTTGCGGAATTTGCTCTGGTCGTCGGTGGACAATCGTGAGTCGCGCGATCTCGATCAGATAGAAGTCGCGGAGCGGCTGCCCAATGGTTCCATTCGCGTTCTGATCGGAGTTGCTGACGTTGACGCCCTCGTCCGTCTCGGCTCGGCCGCCGATGCTCACGCCGCATCCAACGCGACGTCCGTCTACACCGGTGTCGCTGTCTTCCCGATGCTCCCCGAGCGACTCTCGACCCATCTCACTTCCCTGAACGAAGGAGAAGATCGATTCGCCGTCGTGATCCAGTTTGACGTCACCATCGACGGGGCGCTTGCAAACCCGTCGGTGTACCGGGCGCTGGTTCACAACAGGGCCAAGCTCGTGTACGACCCAGTTGGCATGTGGCTCGAGGACAAGGCACCACCTCCTCCCGCGATCGCCCACCGGGCTGACCTCGCCGATCAGGTTCGGCTTCAGGATGAAGCCGCGCGGCGACTGCGCCGCGCACCAACGCTGGCTGGGGCGCTCAACTTCGAGAGCCTCGAGGCATCACCGGTCGTGATGAACGGCAAAGTCGTGGACCTCGCCGTGACACGTCGAAATCGGGCCCGTGACATGATCGAGGATTTCATGGTGGCGGCCAACCGCTCGGTTGCGACGTACCTGATAGAGCGGGGCTCGCCATCCTTGCGGCGCGTCGTCCGCGAGCCAAAACGATGGGATCGGATCGTCGCGCTCGCAGCAGAGGTCGGCGAAATGCTTCCCGAAAAACCCGACAACCTGGCGCTCAGTGAATTTTTGACGCGCCGCCGTACCGCCGATCCCGACCACTTCGCCGATCTTTCGCTTTCAGTAGTGAAACTCCTTGGCCCCGGCGTTTATGTGCTCGAGCGAAGGCTCGGGAGCCGTCGCGACGCCGGTCATTTCGGGCTGGCGATTGCGGACTACGTTCATTCCACCGCTCCAAACAGGCGCTTCGCCGATCTCGTGACTCAGCGCCTGCTGCGCGCGGCAGGTTCGGAGGGTCGACGACCCTATTCCGACGACGAGCTGATCGAGATCGCCAATCGGTGCACCGAGCGCGGCGAGGCGGCCCGCAAAGTCGAGCGCACAATGCGCAAGATCGCCGGCGCTTGGATGCTGGCGGAGCGTGTAGGGGAGAGTTTCGCCGCGATAGTGACGGCGGCATCGCCGAAAGGGATTTACGCGCGAGTGCTGAGTCCGCCGGTGGAAGGGCGCATCGTGCGCGGCGGCAAAGGATTGGACGTCGGTGACACGGTACGACTGAAGCTCGTCGTCGCCGACCCGGTACGCGGATTCATCGACTTCCAGCACGAGTCCGAGGGCACGAATCGGCGACTGGATCGCAGCCGACGCAAGAAAGCGGCAGCCGACAAGCTGCGTTCGCGCATCGGTGAGACCTTCGATGCCGAAGTGACCGGCGTATCGGACAGCGGCACGTACGTGCGGCTGCTGGACGGAAGCGCGGAGGGACGCGTCGTCCGCGGCTACAAAACGCTTGCGGTCGGCATGAAAGTGCCGGTCAAGCTGACCAACACCGACAGCGTGCATGGTTTTATCGATTTCGAGTTCTCGTCCGGCGTTGATCCTTCCAAGGAAGAGCGACGGAAGCGTAAGCGCGCTGCCGCGGTCGCGTTGCGGGAGCGCGTCGGGGACACATTCGGCGCTGTCGTATCGGGGAGCTCGAAGAAGGCGACGTGGATCACCATCACTCCCGACGACATCGAGGGACGCCTCGTCCGCGGAAGAAAGGGACTGAAGACGGGCGACGTCGTCGACGTGGTGCTGCTGACGGCGGACCCGTTGCGCGGCTTCATCGATTTCGCGCGCGCCGACACGGTGCTTGCGGCTGATATTAGTCCATACCTCGACTAGCAAAGAACCTGGCTACCGCCGCGCCTTGGTGAGCGCTCGGTCCAGCGCGTTGGCGAAGGCCTGCTTTTCCCGAGAGCCGTACGCGGCATGGCCGCCCGTCTCGACTCCGGAGCTGCGGAGGCTGTCCATGAAATTCCTGACCGACAGCCGCTCTCCGATAATCTCGGGTGTGTACTCCTCTCCGCGTGGATCGATTACGACAATGCCCTTCGGCACGAGGAGCGCCGCTAGCGGAATGTCGGCGGTGACTGCCACATCTCCTCTTTCCGCGTGCTCTGCGATGTAGTGGTCGGCGATGTCGGCCCCATCGCCAACCCGAATCGTCGACAGATAGCTGTAGCCGAGGGGGAGTTGGACGCGCTGATTGGCGACAAGGACGGTATCGAGCGCGAGACGCTCCGAGGCGCGGAAGCAAACCTCCTTCACGTCGCGCGGGGCGGCGTCGGCATCGAGCCAAAGCTTCATGATGCTCTATGTTCCATGGGTTACCTCAGGACGCTCTGTTTCTTTTCCTCGAATGAGTTCGGCTGGCGCCCGTAGTGGCGGCGCGCAGGAGCGCTCGTGCCGAGGACTTCATGAGCTCCGCGGCATCTATTCGCGAGAGGCGCGCCACGTCGGTAAGCCAGACGAGCGCCTCGATGCCCGCTGCCGATCTGATTGCAATCGCCAGCGTGCGCACCTGCGGCTTGGTGAGCTTGCCGACGAGGGGTGTGAGCGCCTCCTCGATCCAGCCAATCGCTCTCCCTCGTCGCAGGGACGTATCCCGCTGGTCGTGCCCCCGATCCAGGGAGAGCCGGAGCGCCATGCGAAGCTCGGGCTCTGTCTCGAGCAATATACGATGGAATTCCTCGAGGACAGCGTCCAGGCGCGCGCCTGTGTGGCGGGGCGGGTTGTCTCCCAACAGCGATCTTCTTTGGATCTCCGGGTGCGCGGCGAGGAGAAGACCACGCTGGTTGGGGAAATACCGATACGCGGTCGTTCGCGAGATCGCCGCCCTCGCCGCGGCATCCTCGACGTTGGGCGTAAGGCCATCCGCGATAAGCTCGCGCGTCGCCGCGATCAGCGCATCCCGCGTCCGGGATTTCTGGGTCGTCCGCCCGAATCCCTCATATGGTATTGACATGCCCATGAAGGTACCATAGTCTCATGGGACTGTCATCCCATGAAGGGTGGCACATAAGGCCGGAGCCTCGCATGTCCACGAGAAGCGCGATTATAAGATCCGAAGAGGAGGGGGATACTCTGTGGTTCAACAACGACCTCTTCACCTTCAAGGCTACAGCCGACGAGACCGACAACGCGTTCACTCTATTCGAGGAGCTCAGCCAGCGCGGCAAGGTTACGCCGCTGCACATGCATCCGGCCGCTGACGAAACGTTCTTTGTCCTCGCGGGCGAGATCGTGGTTTACGTCGAGGGCGCCGAGCAAGTGGTGGTTTCCGGGGGTACGGCGTCCATCCCGCGGGGAATGCCACACGCGGTGATGGTGTCATCGGAGACCGCTCGGGTGCTGACGCTTGTTACACCGGGCAGCAGGGCTCTCGAAATGTTCTTCCGCGATGTCGGGCAGCCGGCAACCCAGCGCAGCCTGCCGCCAAGCGTCCCACTGCCTCTGGAAAAAATTCGCGCCGCGGCGATGAAATACGGCAGCGTCGTGATTCTCGGGCCGCCCCCATTCTCGACCGCGCCCGCCCACGCCGGGTAAACCGCCTCGGATTTATTTCGGGTTTGTCGCCCAGATCGTGGAGTCGGTCACGAATCCGCGATCGTCGATCTCCAGCATGCTCGCGATCAGCTGCGCAATGTCCGCCGCGCGAAGCTTGCTCGGATTGTCAGCCTTGCCCTGTGATGCTTCGTCCTCGCCGAAGCTCGTCAGAACCTCACTCGGATTCACCTGCATCACCCGGATGTTGTGCTGTCTGAGCTCCGCCCTCCAGCATTCTGTCATCGCCTGCACGGCGAACTTGCTCGCACAATAGGCCGTTCCATTCGCGAAACCCCGCTGGCCCGCGGTGGACGAGAGGTTGACGATATTGCCGTAACTGCGCCCGATGAAGTGTTTGGCGGATTCGCGCGCCACGACCATCGCACCCAGCACGTTGGTCTGCCAGACGCGAAAGAAGTCCTCAGAGGCCAGCTCAACGAGCGGCGCAAAGGCGCCGAACCCGGCGTTGTTGATGAGGACGTTGTAGTCTGAGAACTCCTTGACCATCTCGCCTATCATACGCTGCACGTCGTCTTCCTTGCTCACGTCCGCGACAAGCGGGAACGCGTCTACCTCCTTCGCCGCGGATTCGAGCGTCTCCTTGTGTCGGGCGCAGACCGCCACCCGCGCCCCGCGCTGGCGCAGGATCCGCGCGGTCTCCAGGCCAATTCCACAGCTCCCCCCGGTTACCAGAACCGCCGCGTTCTTCAGATCCACTGTTTCTCCTTTGAGCCGATTGATTCCCTGAGCAACAACGCGAAATCGGCGACGTCTCCTTCCTCGGTGTCGAAAGACGCAATGAGACGCGCCTCGGAGGTCGTCTCGTTCCAGACGTGAAACGGCCACCGCGCCTGGAGCTTCGCAATGACATCGCGCGGCAGCGTGACGAACACTTCGTTCGCTTCCACCGGCTGCGTGACGGTGACCCCCGGCAATCCCGATATCTCGCTCGCGAGCATCTGAGCCATCCTGTTCGAGTGGGTGGCATTCTTTCTCCAGAGATCGTTGCTCAGTAGAGCGGAGTACTGGGCAGCGATGAAGCGCATCTTGGACGAAAGCTGCATTCCCTGCATTCTCTTGTACTCGAAGTCGTCGGCCAGCACTTGCTTGAAGAACACGACCGCCTCACCCATCAGCAAGCCGTTCTTGGTACCGCCAAACGAAAGAGCATCAACTCCGGCATCGCTCGTAATCGCCTTGAGCGAAACATTGAGGAAGGCCGCGGCGTTGAAGATCCGCGCGCCATCCATGTGCAGCAGCAGCGAATTCGAGTGCGCGAAGTCCGCGATCACCCGGATCTCCTGCGGAGTGTAGACCGTTCCGTACTCGGTCGCCTGGGTGATCGAAATGGCGCGGGGCTGCACGTGGTGCTCGTTGCCAATGTCGTGCAGGTGCTGGCGAATTCCCGGGACCGTGATTTTTCCATGAGGGGATGGAACGGTCAGCAGCTTGCACCCGATGTGCTTCTCCGCCGCCGCGCATTCGGAGGTGTACAAATGCGCGGTCTCGGC
This sequence comes from Gemmatimonadales bacterium, assembly GCA_038322455.1. Classification (GTDB taxonomy): domain Bacteria; phylum Gemmatimonadota; class Gemmatimonadetes; order Gemmatimonadales; family Gemmatimonadaceae; genus UBA4720. The sequence continues at coordinate 36,287 of JBBQFZ010000016.1, forward strand.
GCATATCACCGCCTGGTGCGCCCTCACCATGCTGTTGAGGCAGAGCACGTTGGCGGCGGTCCCGCTGAAGACCAGAAACACTTCCGCATCTTCGCCTACCGCGCTGGCGATGCGTGTTATCGCGTCATGCGTGTACGGATCTTTACCATATGAGGGAACGTGGCCCTGGTTGACCGCCGCCATCGCCGCCAGCACCGCGGGATGGACGCCCGCCCAGTTGTCGCTCGCAAAGGCGCGAATTGGCTTCTGCTTCGAGTCCATATGCCTACGATAACCCGCGTCGCACGGGGGCGGCAAGGCGAAGACTACGGGTGCCCGGTACCCGTTGCCCGTTGCCCGAGACTTCAGCTAGTGAAAGTCGCGGCTCGCGTGGACGAGCTCCTTCACCCTGAGCTCGCTGAACTTCAGCCCGATCACATTCCTCACGCCGCCGTCTCTCTCGAACCTCCCCTGCACCACCACGAACGTCGAGAACTTCACCACCTCCGCGTACTTCTCTACCATCTTCTTCGAGACGATCACGTTGATGAAGCCGAACTCGTCCTCCATCAACAGAAAGACGGTTCCCTTCGCGCTCTGCGGCTGCTGGCGGATCGTCACCAGTCCCGCCGTGACAATGCGCTCGCCTCCGTCCAGCTGCTCCAGCTCCCTCGAGTCGAGCGCTCCCGCCGCGCGCAAATCGGCTCGCAGATGCTCCATCGGATGACCGCTGACGCTGATTCCTACCGAGAAGTAATCGAGAAAAATCAACTCGTCGCGCGTGAGCGGTCGAGGGCTGTACGCTGTCTGACGAGCGGGCGCCAGCGGAAGACTGTCGCCCACGGCCCGCATCGCCACCCACGCCGCGCGGCGACGGTCTGGTTCCCAGCACCCGAAGGCCCCGGCGCGTGCCAGCTGCAGCGCATCCGCGCGCTGGAGCTTCGCTCTCCGGATGACGTCGTCGATCGACGAGAAGCGGTCCCATCCCCTCGCCGCCTTGAGCGCCTCCAGGGATTTCTCGCCGAGTCCGCGGATGTGGCGCCAGCCGATCCGAAGCGCCGGTCGATCAGGGTTCTCCGTCGGCGCGGTCGTGCATTCCCAGTCGCCCTCTCCCATGCAGGGCGGGAGGACCTTGAGCCCGTGGCGTCTCGCATCGTGGATGAGCGTCGATGGCGGATAGAATCCCATCGGCCAGGAATTCAACAATCCCGCGTAGAATTCCGCCGGATAGTGCGCCTTGAGATATCCCGTCGCGTAGGCGATAAGGGCAAAGCTCCACGCGTGCGATTCCGGAAACCCGTAGTTGGCGAAGCTCTTCAAATCTTCCGCGATCTGCGCCGCGACGGACTCCTCAACTCCGCGCTCCACCATCCGCGCGCGAAGCTGCTCGAGCACGCGGTGCAATCGTTCCACCTTCCGAATGTGGCCCATCGTGCGCCGCAGCTCGTCGGCCTGCGCCGCCGAATATCCGCCGAGCTTCATGGCGATTGCCATCGCCTGCTCCTGAAAGATCGGAATCCCCTGCGTGCGCTTGAGAATCGGCTCCAGATCGGGATGCAGATATGTCACCGGCTCAAGCCCGCGCCGGCGTGCCGTATATGGATGTACGAACCTCGCCTGGATCGGACCGGGACGAATGAGCGCCACCTGAACCACGATGTCGTACAACCGATCCGGCTTCGTATGCAGCACGGAGGCTATCTGCGCCCTGCTCTCGATCTGAAAGGTTCCGATCGTCTCACCGTGCGCAATGAGATCGTACGTCTTCTCGTCGTCGGGCGGCAGCTTGTACATCTCGGGGCGCGCGCCAGTTCTCACCTCGATCATGTCAAACGCCCGCCGCACCAGCGACAGCGCGCCGAGCCCGAGGAAGTCGAACTTGGGGATGCCCACGGCATCCAGATCGTCCTTGTCGAACTGGATGATCGTGCGACCCATCGTCGTGTGCTCCACCGGCAGATAGTCGCCGAGCAGCGCCGATGAGAGAACGAATCCACCGACGTGCGTCGAGCGAAGGCGGGGCACTCCCTCGAACGCCGCCATGGCCGCGAGCGTAGCCCTGCCCCGCGGGTTGTCGAGATCGAGACCGAACTTGGGAGCGAGCGTTTCCGCGACATACGCCGCTCCTTCGGCCGGATCACTCCAGTGGATTCTCTTCGAGAAGTTCGTCGCCATCTCCACCGGATACCCGAACACGCGCATCGAATCGAGGATCGCGTTGGGCCCCCGGTACATCTGCACGATGCACGTGATGGCGGCCTTGGCGCGATTGTACTTGTCGTAGACGTAGTCGAGCACTTCCTCCCGTCGATCGTGCTCGATGTCGACGTCGATGTCCGGGGCCTCCGTCTGTCCGTCGACGCGGATCTCGGAGAGAAACCGCTCGAACAGAAGACCGTGCTTCACCGGATCCACGGCCGTGATCGCGAGACAGTACGCCACAGCTGAATTGGCGGCGCTGCCGCGTCCCTGGCAGAGGATTCCATTCCGGCGGGCGAAATCCACCGCGTCCCACATCACGAGAAAAAATCCGGAGAAGCCAAGCTTGCCGATGACGCGCAGCTCGTGCTCCAGCTGAGCGCTCTGCTTCTCATCTATCTCGCCCCATCGCTCACGCGCGCCCACGAGAACTCTCTCGCGGAGAAACGAGTCGTCGTCGAGACCGGGTGGAACCGGGAACTTCGGGAGCGGCGGCCTCACCCAGGCCAGACTGAAATCGCACTCGGATGCGATTCGCCCGCTCTCCTCCAGTCCTTTCTCGCGCCCCTTCCACCGCTCCACCATCTCCTCGGGAGAGATGAGACGCCATTCGCCATTCGGGTGCAGCAGTCCGCGCGCGAGCGCATCGTCGATGGTGGTGTCGTAGCGCAGCGCCGTCAGCACGTCGTGCACCAGCCGGCTGTCATTGTCGATGTACCTCGGCTCGTGGCATACCACCCACGGCACCCGGTGGCGCTCCGCGAGCTCGATCAGCGCCGTCGCCAGAGCCCCGTCACTGCCACTCGTGTGGTGGAGCTGCACTTCGACCGCGAGCCTGTCGCCGAAAACCTCGCGCCACCGGCAGAGCGTGCGCTCCGCTCCCTTGAAGTCACCCGCGCGCAGACTGGATGCGACCGATCCGGACGCCGGACCGGTCAACACCTGCAGTCCTTCGCTCCGCTCCGCTACCTGTTGCCAC
>JBBQFZ010000017.1:0-34873 GCA_038322455.1 Gemmatimonadales bacterium
AATAGCGGACATTTCTAAATCAACGTGACACGGTAGCGCGCATTCGTTGATTTTCGCAATGGGCCCTGCAGGACTCGAACCTGCGACCGTCGGATTATGAGTCCGCTGCTCTAACCGACTGAGCTAAGGGCCCGAAGGTACGAAAGTAAACCTCATAGACGGTGCCCGGTACCCGTTACCCGGTACCCGTTGCCCGGTACCCGTTGCCCGGTACCCGAAACTTCCCAAGCTTACGGCTGACAGCTGAATGCCTAGAGCGAATAGCCACTAACCACGGGCCCTAAGGTTCTTCAAGAGTCCGTGCAGCATTTTGCGCACCCCTACAATGCTGTCAAGAAGACCTGTGAAATCCTCTTCGGATATGCACTGAAGGTCTCGCGCAAGTTGCGCGTGGCCTTCGAGCTCCGAGACTGACGCGAGCGCATACTGAACGAATCGCGCGAACTCACGCGGGCTCGAATGCGCGCTTCCCTCGACAATATTGGCGGGGACTGATATCGCGGCACGCGTCATCTGGTCGCGCAGCGCGATTGTACACGCGCCGCCGATTCGAGCCGAGATGCGATGAGCATCGATGGCAAGCGTCTGCGCGGCTTGCCACACACGAAGTTGCCGGAAGTCAGCCACTCACGATGCTTCAACGCGATCTCGTTTTCGCTCGCATCGTTTGCTTGCGCGGCGCGACACGATAACGCACCGACTGACTTCCCGCTGAAAGCCGTCAGCAGTCAGCTGCGAGCCGGGCAGTTACGGGTACCGGGTAACGGGCACCGGGCACCGGGCACCGGAGGTTAGAAGTTCACACTCCACCGCGGCTCGAGCGCCACCTTGACCCGTCCTTCAATGCCGGTTCTCGTCACACCAGCAACATGTTGATCGTTTGTCGAATGATTCACGCCGACATCTGCTCCAAGCTCAAAATCCCGCCACTTCGTCGCGCCGCTCACCGCGACGCGCGTCACTCCCATTACGACGCCCTTGAACATGCCGGGTGTTGTCGCGTATTCGGCTGGAGTGGGGAAGGGGGAGTTGTAGCTCCCCTCGCCCTGACGCCGATGGGCCAGGTATAGCTTGATTGGGGTCCGCGGAACCAACGCGAGATCCGCTCCGATCCTTGCCTCATCGTAGTCGCTGAATCCCCTTCCGAGCCCAACGCCAAACACCTCGAAGTGCTCGTCGGGATTTTTGTTGTTGTACGCGAGGTTCGAAACGCGCGTGTAAGATGCGAACCAACGCTGATCGCCGCTCAGCGGCAAACCGTCGGCGGTTACGGTGAGGCCGTACGATGACGGCTGCTTGCAGGCGGGATTGCAGCTCTTGTCGATCTGCAGATCGTCGAGGAAGAGCTGCGCCGCAAGGGTTCCCAAGCGTTCCGTTCGCAGGCTTGCCTCGGCGCCCAGGCCGAGATTCCCTTCCTGCCTCTCGTTGCGCCAGGTGAGTCCAAGGATGTTGAACGGATTTGCGAGGGTCGGCTCGAAGCCCCGCGAGACACCGCCGTACAGGAAGCTCTCAGTCCCGGCGAGCTCCCAGTCTCCGAGATGGAGCGCAATACGATGGATCGAGAAGTATCGCTGTACCTCGGGACCGGACGCCGACACGTCGTTGTCCAGCCGCGCGATGACTGTGGACCAATGGATCCTGTCGTTCCCAATCAGGCCGTAAAGATGATCGTACGTGTACGCATAGTCGCCCAGCATGAGCCCATCCATCGCGGGCGGTCCCCAGTTCCGACCCACACGGCCAAACGAGAGCTGCCCGTATTTCCACTGCCCGCCGAAGTAGCCGTCTTCGGTGCGGGCGTTGATCTTCCGATCTTTTCGCCCCGCATACTCGGGATCGACGTTGAGGCGATTGTCGATGAGGACGCGCGTGAATCCCACGACAGGGCCGCCGGCCATCACCAGACGAATCGAGCCGCCCGGTTTCGCACCGTTAGCGGTGTCGGCAAGCATTAACTCACGTCGTCCGGACGTTTGGGCAGTTGCATACGCGTCGACTGTGCCGCGCGCTCGAAAGGTCTGCGATGCGAGGGTGTCAGAATCCCCGGGCCGAACCGCGTATTTCTCCACGGCCAGGTAAAGGGCGTCGAGATATGAGCCGATCACCGGTGCAGGCTCGCGAGTCCTTGCCGAGTCGATCGCCACACGGAGTGCGCGCTCCGTGTAGGGTCTCTCCAGAGAGGAGAGCCCGCGAAACATTCCCCGAGCCATCAACGCGTTCACGTATGTGTAGGCGATATCATCGAGCGGCACGTACGCCGAAGCCTGAGCTGAAATGCGATCTGGCAGCGCCGCGGAGGCGAGCAACCCCGAGAAGATCACTAATTGCCGGGCACGCTCCCATCTCCCATGGCTTCTAGCCATGAGCTAACGGTACCACGGCGACAAATGGATCTTCGGCGTCAACTCCAGGGCGGGAGCTGGGAAGTGGTAGTAGCTGAGCGTATGCTTCAACGATCTCCACCAGGGAGCATTTCCCGGCAGCTTCTCCGGGTCGAAATCCAGCGACAGAATGATCTTTCGTTTTGCGCGCTGCGCCGCCCCCGTCTCGGGGTTGATCCAGTCGGTCACGGAATGCCCGGCCGAAAGCCGAATGAAACTGGGCCAGTACGGCTTCGCCCCATCGGGAAGAAGCCGGTTCATGTCGGCCGAGAACCAGTAGGTCTGCCCCGAATAATCCAGCGATGGACGGAGCTCTCCCCCGATCTGTCCGTTCTCGGTGTTCGCCAGAGCGCGTGTCTTGTGGTACGAGACCGTCGGCTTGATCGCCCGCAACGACGGATGCAGATACTGTAGCACCGCGAAAGTCTGGCCCGTCGTATTCGCGATCATGTCGGCGTAAGAGAAGCCGTACTTCTTGAACTGCCCGTCAAAAATCTCGATCTGGAGCTGAAAGGCCGCCGCGTATGCCGCTGACCAGATGATTGCCTTCTTTTCGCTTACGCACGCCGAGCGGAGACCCGCGTGGCCGAAGCGCACGAGATGGTACCCGCCGAGCATGTGCCCGAATTTGTCCTGATCGCGGAACTCCTGATCCCAGTCGGCGTGGAAGAAAAAGTGCGGCGCGCGTTCGCCCGACCACCAAGCCTTCTTGAAATAGTGGTACAGGTACGCGTTCCCGCCAACGAACGCGGCTCCAACTCCTGTGCGAACCGTGTTGAGCTGACCCGGGCCGAGGGGGCACGTCGAGTGTGCGACGTCCACAACCGAAGGGCGTGGTGGATCGCCCTCGATCCCGCTCGTCGCGAACAGCTCACCTGTCAGCGGCGCCTCGATATCCTGTGCGCGGGCAGTTTCAGCGCTCATCGTCACGCCGAGGAGCAGTGCAACGAGAATCCGATTTATGTACCGCAATCCTGCTCTCCGATCCGAGATTGAGATGATCCCTACACCATTGGCGCGTCGGCGGTACCAGCGGTCCCAAACATGTCGTAGGCGTCGATCACCTCGTCGATCGTCACCGTGGCCGCCCCCAGCTTGCCGACTTCCACACCCGCCGCGAAGTTGGCGATCACCGCCGCTTCCGCAGGAGTCGCACCGGCCGCCAGCATCGTCGCAAGGTAAGCGGTGACCGTGTCGCCCGCGCCGACCACGTCGTACACCTCGCGTGCCGTCGTCGGGACTCTCCCTACCTCGCCATCGGCCGCGATAAGCGCCATCCCTTCTTCGCCGAGCGTGAGCAGGATGTGCTCGACGCCGAGTCGCTTGAGCGCCTCGGGCAGCGCCTCGGGGTGCTCGATATCAACCGCGGCGCCAAGCGCCGACTCGAGCTCCCGTCGATTGGGCTTGAAGATTGTGGCGCCGCCGTACGCAAAGAAGTTCTTGTACTTGGGATCGACAACGACTGGAATGTTGCGTGACTTGGCCTGCTGCAACGCCGGGGAAATAACGAGGGGAGTAAGGACTCCCTTGTTGTAGTCTTCGAACACGAGGGCATCGGCATTGTCCACGGCGATGAGCGCCGCAGCCATCAGTCGCTGTATCTCGTCTCCCATCACGTCGGCGTCCTCCTCCTCGTCGAACCGCACGATCTGTTGGGACCGGGCGATTATGCGGGTTTTTGTGGTCGTCCGTCGCTGCACGGTCACGACCGACCGTGTCTCCGCTTCGATCTCGCGCAGCATCGCCTTGACCACCTGTCCCTCGGCGTCGTCGCCCACGGCGCACACCAGATCGCACATCGCGCCGATAGCCGATACGTTGTGCGCGACGTTGGCCGCGCCCCCGAGCGCCAGCTCCTTGTCGCGAATCCTCACCACGGGCACCGGCGCCTCGGGCGAGATGCGGTCCACGTCACCCCGGAGGTAGACGTCGAGCATCGCGTCGCCGATTATCGCGACACGTTGCTGTGCGCCCGCTTCGAGCAGCTCGATCAGGCGGTCGCGGGTGATGGTCTCAATCAATGGCCAGTTGGCTTAGGGTTATCGGTCAGCTCAAAAAGAAGTACCAAGCACGCGATCTGAGATGACAGAGGCACAGAATTTAGATGACAGACAACGACGCTTTCGACCTTTCTAGCTGGCGTAACGGCCTCCATTTGAGCCTACCCTGACGCCGGGCAAACAAGGTCCGGACGCAGTTGTCCGACATCTATGATCTACGCCTCTGACCTCTCGCCTCGCGTTCTTTGCAGTGCCGTAACAACTTAACGCCGAGTAATGACCAGTTAAACGGCCCACCCCTTGCCACTGTAAGGGGGTAAGGGATACGCTCTCGCTTCTCCTCACTTCCAAATTTGATCCTAGATAGTCTCAACGACTCGGCTAAACGTGGCGTCTATTCGCTGCAGGAGTTCTTTGTCCTCGCAGGCAAGGCGCTCGGCTTCATATTCGTCAAGCCCTTCTACGCCGCCGACCTCTTTCAGCAGATGGACGCGATCGGCGTCGGATCGCTGGGTATCGTGCTCCTCACCGGATTCTTTACCGGGATGGTGCTCGCGCTCCAGTCCGCCGTGCAGCTCCAGACTTTCGGCGCGACCGATTACATCGGGCGCCTGATCGCCGGCTCGATGATTCGTGAGCTGGGGCCGGTGTTGGCAGGCCTGATGGTGGCGGGCAGGGTTGGCTCGGGAATCGCCGCCCAGCTCGGCTCGATGCGTGTGACCGAGCAGATCGACGCGCTCAATACCCTCGGCACCGATCCAATCAAAAAGCTGGTCACGCCGCGAGTTCTTGCCTCTCTGATCATGCTGCCGGTGTTGACGGTTATCAACGACTTCGTCGGAATCCTGGGCGGCAACGTCATCGCCAAGTTTTACCTGGGGAAGCCGGCGGCGCTGTATTGGAGGACCGTATTCGACCAGATGCTCTCCGGCGGATTCACGCTCCATTACATCCCGAACGATTTCATTCAGGGGTTGGCCAAGCCGTTCGTATTCGGCGGAATCATCTCCCTCGTCGCCTGCCACTACGGTCTCAAGACGACGGGCGGTACCGAGGGCGTGGGAATAGCGACCACCCGCACGGTGGTGACCGCCAGCATTCTGATTCTAGTCGTCGACTATTTCCTCACTCAGATAATTCTGGCGCTCTTCCCATCATGACCGACGAAGAAGATCGCCGCGGGAAAGGCGAACGCCGTATTCCGAACGCGAAGGACGAGACGTCCATGCCGCGTCGCGCGCGCGACTCGGGTCGCGTCCGCGCCGCCATCCGGACCGAGCTGCAGGAAGTTGCCGGAGAGAACGAGGACAAGCAGCCGGCCGTCGATGAGGGTTTCCAGAAAAGCGTCATCGCGCTCGAGGACGTCTCGCTCGCATTCGAGGAGCCGATCCTCCAAAACGTCTCCTTCACGGCGAACGAGGGGGAGACCGTCTGCGTCGTCGGAGAATCGGGAACCGGCAAATCGACCATCCTCAAGCTCCTTCTCCGCCTCCTCATACCCGACAATGGGCGAGTTCGCATCGACAACGAAGACATCACCCGCCTCACCTTCGACGATGCGCTCAAGGTGCGGCAAAAGATGGGGATGGTCTTTCAGGGTGCCGCGCTCTTCGACTCGATGACGGTTTACGAGAACGTCGCATACCCGCTTCGGGAACACACAGATCTCGACGAGGATGCGATCGAAGCACGCGTCCGGGAGAAGCTGACATTCGTAGATCTGGAGCCGGACAAGGTGATGGACCAGATGCCGTCGGAGCTGTCGGGAGGAATGAGGAAGAGGGTCGGGGTTGCGCGCGGACTGGCCAACAATCCCGAGATAATGCTCTACGACGAACCGACGTCGGGACTCGATCCCCTCACGACGGCCACGATTACGTACCTTATCATCAAGCTTCAGCGTGAGCTCGGCGTCACCAGCGTCGTCGTTTCACACGACATCAGATCCGCGTTCAGAATGGCCAGCAAGATTGCCTTGCTTGCCAACAAGCGTATAGAGTTTTTTGGGACCCCCGAAGAGATGACTGGCAGCGACGATCCATACATCCGTGAATTTCTGGGGGGATTCTGACCCCGAAACGTGTATTTTTTAACCAATGAAGCGATCCTCATTCATTTCATGGGACCAGCTGAAGGTGGGTGTGCTGATCGTCGTAGCGGTCATCATCCTCGCGTTCGCGGCCGTTCGGCTTGGGCAGGCCGGTAATCTGTTCGGCAAGCGCTTTCAGGTCGTCAGCTTCGTCGCTAACGCGAGCGGTCTGCGAATCGGCGGTCCCGTTTCGGTCGCCGGCCAGCTTGCGGGCAACATCAAGGACATTCAATTCCTGCCCGCCGACCTGGATACCACGAAGAACCTCAAGCTCCTGTTGGAAATCGATCGAAAGCTGAGCGACCAGGTGCGCGCCGATTCCCGAGCCAAGATCAAGACGATGGGCCTCCTCGGCGACAAGGTGTTCGACATCTCGGTGGGTACGCCGCGCTACCGCACGCTCCACGAGGGCGACACCCTGCAAATTGCGCCCTCAATAGATTACGAGGCCGTCGTGCAGCAGGCATCGAGCGCTATCAACGAAGTCGTCCTGCTCACCCGTGACCTGAAGAAGGTGACGGGCGGAATCACGCGCGGTGAGGGCACGCTGGGTCAGCTCGTGACCAACCGCCAGCTGTACGATCAGCTCAATGGGACGCTGGCTCGAACGAGCGCTTTGATGGCGCGCCTCGAAAACCCGAGAGGCACAATCGGGCGCCTGCTCGACGACCCGCAGCTCTATTACAGCCTCAATCGCACGGTCGCATCCGCGGATACCGTCATCCGGCAGATCACGGCCGGTAATGGATCTGTCGGAAAGCTTTTGCGCGACGACACGCTCTACGTGCATCTCGTGAGTGTCGTCTCCCGCGCGGATTCGCTTGTAGGAGCGATGGCGAGCGGCACAGGGACGATGCAGAAGCTGTTCACCGACCAGCAGCTCTACGACCAGCTGCTGAAAACGGTCACCGAGCTGAATAACGTTCTCGTCGATGTGCGCCGCGATCCTCAGCGGTACACAAAGCAAATGATCCAGGTTAAGCTATTCTAGGAATCAATTAGAGTATCTTGAAGTGTGATCAAAGCGTATGAGCTCGATGTTGCAGTAACCCGCGGTGACGGAACCGAATCGGAGCATCGAGTTCACGCTGCGGTGGTTGGAGAAGGCGACGAGCTTCTTGGTTCCGCGCGCGACCCGAACGCCTTCACCTTCTGGCGGTCCTGCGCCAAGCCGTTTCAGGTACTCCCGTTCCTGGCTTCCGGCGGATTCGACGCGCTTGGCTGGGGTGACGAGCAGCTCGCGATCTCGTGCGCGTCCCACGGCGGAGAGCCCGAGCACGTAGCGCTCGTTGAGGGAATGCTGCGCGACCTCGAGATGGAAGAAGGAGATCTCGCCTGCGGCCCGCACGAGCCGTCGTCCCAGAGAGGCGCCAAAGCCCTTCGGGAGTCCGGCGAAAGGCCAACCAGGCTTCATAACAATTGCTCGGGAAAGCACACCGCGATGCTCGCCCAGGCGCGCCACAAGGGTTGGGCAACCCAGGGTTACGAGCGCCGCGAGCATCACGTGCAGCGGGGAATCCTGCATGAGATCGCACTGTGGACGGACGTGCCGTGCGGCAGGATCACCCAGGCGGTGGACGGTTGCGGCGTAGCGGTCTTCGGCATGACACTCGAGCGAATGGCCCGGGCCTACTCGCGCTTCGCTGTCTCCGCCGCGCGCGGCGAGGAGTTTCCGACTCGCGTGATCGCCGCCATGAGCAAACACCCCTTTCTCGTAGGCGGAACCGACCGGATCGATTCCGCCCTCATCGACGAGACGAATGGCGGGGTCGTCTCGAAGGTGGGCGCCGAGGGAGTGCATTGCGCGCTGGTACCGGGGCGGGGAATCGGAATTGCCATCAAGGTCGAGGACGGAGCGCAACGCGCTCAGGTGCCGGCCTTGTTGCGCGTGCTCCAGGAGCTCGATGCGCTGCCGTCAGAGCTCTCGCCCCGCCTCGCGGACTGGATGCGCAAGCACGTGAAAAACACTCGCGGAGAAGCCGTGGGTGAGGTAGTCCTCAAGTCGGACCTTTCCTAGGCCTTTTCTGCCGACGACGGGATTGTTACCGCACCTCTGCCCGCCTGAGGAACCGATTACCCCGGCGGGGACTCGATGACGACCGGAGCCGAGGTAGCGGCTAGCGTTGCGGCACTCGAGATGGGGATTAGACATCTCGTGCGCATCGCTGGTGCGATCGCCGGCTCGCCGGAGGGACAGGTGCGGTCGCTGATGTCCGAAGCTCTGGACGGGGTGGATCCCGTAGCGGTCGAAGAAATAATTCTTCAGTCCTATTTGTTCGCCGGATTTCCCAGAACGCTGAACGCGATGCGGATCTGGCGAAGCGTATCGAAGCGCCCGGCGCCGCTTCGTGAGCGTGCAGAGGGGGCAAGCGATCTGGACACGTGGCGTGAGCAGGGTGAGGAAACGTGCGAGGTAGTGTACGGTAAATCGTACGAGAAGCTTCGGAAGAACGTGGTGGAGCTGCACCCGGTGCTTGAAGATTGGATGATCGTGGACGGTTATGGGAAGGTTCTAGCGCGGCCCGGAGTTGACCTCCAGACGCGCGAGCTGTGCGTGGTGGCGGCCTGCGCTGTGTCAGGACAGCAGCGGCAGTTGCATTCGCATCTGTACGGGGCCCTGAACGCGGGGGCACCGGTCGGAGAGGTGCGGGCGGTGCTCGAGGCGCTCAGCGATTTGATAACGAGAGAGGATTTGGTGAGGTACAAGCAGCTGCTGCAGAAGGTCCAGGCACACTGAACAGCTTTTATTGCAAAAACACATCAAAGCACGCGATCTGAGATGTCAGAGGCACAGATGATAGATGTCGGACAACGGCTCAGGGACCGTTCGCGCGCGGGTCGGGAAACGCGCTGCCGTTGCCTCTACGCATCCGCGATCGAGGGCGGTCTTGCGGCCTTAGTCTCAGATCTGAGATCTACGCCTCTGACATCTCGGATCGCGTTCTTTAGTAGTTAACGATCTTCACTAAACAGAGCAGCCATTGTTCATCGATCGCGTCCAAATAAGAGTAGAAGGCGGCACCGGCGGCTCGGGCTGCACTTCCTTCCGCCGCGAATGGCGCACGCCTATGGGCGGCCCAGACGGCGGCGATGGCGGTCGCGGTGGCAGCGTCATAGTCCGCGGTGATTCCAACCTCGCTACCCTCCTCGACTATACGTACCGCGACAACTGGGTGGCCGAGCGCGGTGAGCACGGCATGGGATCCAACAAGAGCGGTCGCTCGGGCGCGGATATCGTCATGCCGGTCCCGCCGGGTACCGTCCTGCGCGACTCCACCACCGGCGAGATCATAGCCGAGATTCTGGTGGACGGGCAGGAGCAGGTGATCGCTCAGGGGGGGCGCGGCGGAAAGGGGAATGCGTTTTTTGCTACTCCCACGCACCAGTCGCCGCGAGAGTGGCAACCGGGAGAAGAGGGCGTAATCCACACTATCGAGATGGAGCTGAAGCTCATCGCCGATGTTGGTCTGGTGGGCCAACCCAATGCCGGAAAGTCGACCCTCCTTTCGGTCATCTCGGCCGCCCGACCCAAAATCGCCGACTATCCGTTCACGACGCTTCAGCCCAACCTCGGCGTCGTCCAGCTCTCGGATCACCGGACGTTCGTTGTCGCGGACATTCCCGGCATCATCGAAGGCGCGCACGAAGGTAAGGGACTCGGGCTCCAGTTCCTCCGGCACATCGAACGCACACGAATGTTGGCGTTTCTGATCCCCATCGACGCAATGGATTGGCAGGCCGAGTACGACCAGCTGAGGCACGAGCTTGCGGAGTATTCTCCCGACCTGGCGACCAAGCCGCATTGCGTGGTCTTCACAAAGATGGATCTCCTTGGCGAAGAATACGCGCCGCCCATCGAGGCACGTGGAGCCTTCGGACTTTTTGCGATCAGCGCGGCCGCGCGTGAGGGATTGGACGCCCTCACGGCAGGATGGTGGACGGAGCTTCTGCGCTTGAAGCAACCTGCGAAGCCACAGGACGTAACAGTAAGCCTTCCGTAGACTTCCGGGATCCGAGCTAAAGTGACCTCGACAGCTCCAGCGCATCCGGCTTTGTACGCAGAAAAAAGCGCCGGACCGTTTCCAATCGAGCGCTGGCCGCGCGGGTCGGACGAGTATCCATCGGAGCTCCTCGATCTCTCGAACCCTCCTTCGGAACTGTTCGCGATCGGCCTGAAATCGGCGCTAAGCGCACCGTGCGTCTCGATTGTCGGAACCCGACAATCGACGGCTTATGGCGAGCGGACCGCACGCACGCTGACCCGCGCGCTGGTCCGTGCTGGCGTCTCGATCATCAGCGGAATGGCGCGCGGAATTGATGGCGCCGCCCACCGCACGGCGATCGAAGAAGGCGGCAAAACGGTGGCTGTGCTCGGCACCGGGATCGACGTCCCCTACCCGGTCGGCCACCGCCAGCTCCACCGATCGATCGCCGAGCATGGGCTGGTGCTTTCCGAGAATCCGCCCGGGGCGACGGCGCATCAGGGAGCCTTCCCCAGGCGGAACAGGATTATCGCCGCACTCTCCCCGGTAACGATCGTGATCGAGGCGGGCTTCAAGAGCGGCGCTTTGAATACGGCCAGCCAGGCGCTTGACCTGGGTCGAGTGGTGGCTGCGGTCCCCGGTCCGATCGATTCCGAGCAGAGTCAGGGGTCGAACCAATTGTTGAGGGATGGCGCGATCGTGATCGCGTCGGCCGATGACGCACTGGCGCTCCTCGGAGTCTCGGCGGCAAAGGATCGCCATGTCCCCGCGTTGCCCGAAAACGAGCAGTGCGTCTGGGCCGCTCTCGACAAAGGGTTTCTGGAAATCGACGCCCTCGCAACCCGTTCTGGCCTGTCGATGCCCGAATGCCTGGCAGCGATCACATCCCTTGAGATCATGGGCCTGATTGATTGTTCGTCTGCGGGAGAGATTCGCCGCCGATAGGAGCAGCCCTGTAGAAACAGACCCGCCCCATAGAATTGCGCGCCCGAAATCGCCACGGCGAACGGTCGCAACCGCAGTTGTCCGACATCTACGATCCACGCCTCTGACCTCTCGCATCCCGTGCTTTGCTGTTAGGGGTTCGATCCCACCGGTCGGGCTATATTCCCTAATGCCCCCGCGTCACCTCTACATCCATGTCCCGTTCTGCGCCCGCCGCTGCTCGTACTGCGACTTCTCGATCGCAGTACGAGCCGCAACTCCGGTTGACGAGTATCTGACGGCCCTCCGCTCAGAGCTCGCCCTCGGCGCAATCGATAGCGGCACGCTCGACACCGTATACCTCGGCGGCGGTACGCCGTCGCGTTTGGGCGGGGTCGGCGTGGCCGGCGTCCTGTCAGCGGTGAAGGACCGGGCTCAGCTCGCGGCTGGTGCCGAAGTCACCATCGAGGCAAATCCGGACGACGTAAACGACATCGCCGTCGCCCAGTGGCTTGCCGCCGGGGTAAACCGAATCTCCCTCGGCGCGCAAAGCTTCGATGACACGGTGCTCGATTGGATGCATCGCACCCATGATTCCGGACAGATCGCCCAGGCAGTCAAAGCGATCCATCGCGGGGGTATCGAAAACGTCTCCCTCGACCTCATCTTCGCGCTTCCCGGCCACCTCGGGCGCGACTGGGAAAGCGATGTCCGGCGCGCCCTCGAGCTGGAGCCTGCGCACGTGTCTTTGTACGGCCTCACCGTCGAAGCACACACGCCAATTGCCCACTGGGCCGATCGAGGCGCGATTGTCGAAGGATCAGAGACCCAGTACGAGGAGGAGTTCCTCTTTGCGGACGGAGCGATGTATGAGGCCGGTTTCAAGCACTACGAGGTGTCCAACTTCTCGCGTCCCGGCAAAGCATCCCGCCACAACTCCGCCTATTGGACGGGCGTCGCGTACGCCGGAATTGGCCCATCTGCACACTCATTCGACGGCGCCAGTCGTCGCTGGAACGTCGCGGCTTACGCGGAATGGGTGAAACGCCTTTCCAACGCGGAGCAGACACTCGGCGGAGAGGAAACGCTGACGGCGGAGAACCGCGATGCGGAGGAGATTTACCTGGGGCTTCGCACTCAACTCGGCCTCGCTATTGAAGACAGCGAACTCCCCATGGTCGAAACGTGGCGCGCTGCCGGCTGGGCGGAAATCCAGAGGATCGACGGTGACCAGTCCCTTCGTCCGGAGCGGCTTCAGCTGAAGCTTACACCGACCGGGTGGCTGAGACTCGACAGCATCGCGGCCAATCTGGCTGCGCGCCGGTCGAGGTCCCGCGAGTCGACCGTAAGCGCAACTCCTAGTCACTGTTATATTTAAGACTATGTCACTCCCCGGTTTGAATGAGCGCGAACGGCGCGTTCTGGAAGCCGTAATTCAGACTTACGTCGAAACGGCCCAGCCGGCCGGCTCACGAAGTCTTGCCCACAAGTTTGGCCTGAACGTCTCACCGGCGACCATTCGAAACACCATGAGCGATCTGGAAGAAAAGGGGTACCTCTTCCATCCCCACGCCTCAGCCGGTCGCGTCCCAACGGATGTCGCTTATCGCGTGTACGTCGATTCGTTGATCCCGATTCGTCCACGCGACGCGGCCGAACGCCAGCGCCTGACGACCGAGATCGTCACCGGCGGCTCGGCCGTTGAAGCGATCCTGCGTCGCGCTGCCCAAAGTTTGGGCGTCATCACTCAGGAGCTCGGCATTGCGCTCGGTCCGCGCCTCGACAATGCAGTCCTCGAGAAGGTCGAGCTGATACGGCTCTCCTCGGAACGGCTTCTCCTGGCGCTCACGCTGTCCGCCGGAGCGGTGCGCACCATTTTCGTTGACGTTCGGGGCGAGATCGCTGACGCCGCGATCGCGGAAGTCACGCGGGTATTGAATGAGCGGCTGGCCGGATTGAACATGCGGCAGATCCGCGCTTCCCTCGGCGACCGGCTTCGCGACGTCGGACCGACAAGGGAGGCGTCGGAGCTGCTCAACGTTTTCATCGAAGAGGGCGATCAACTTTTCGATAGCGCCCTCGAGCCCAGCGACGACACCGTGATGCTCGGCCAGGCATCGGTTCTGGCGGAGCAGCCCGAATTCGCCAGCATCGACAACATGAGGAAATTGATGGCGCTGACCGAGACGCGCGAGAAACTTGGCGAGCTCCTGCGTCGTCGTAGCGAAACGGGAGGCGTGTCGATCACCATCGGAAACGAGCACGCCGATCCGAAGCTGGCGAGCTTTACGGTCGTGACTGCTTCCTATCACGCGGGTCCGCTGACCGGCGTGATAGGAGTGATCGGACCCACGCGCATGCCGTACGACAAGGTCATCTCGCTCGTGACGCACACGTCGGAGCTGGTGACGGATCTATTGAAGGAGAATTCCAGGAGCCATGGCTGATTTTTACCAAACGCTCGGCGTCCAGCGCGGCGCCGGCGATGAAGAGATAAAGAAGGCGTACCGCAAGCTCGCGATGGCCTGCCATCCCGATCGGAACAACGGCTCGAAGGAATCCGAAGAGAAGTTCAAGGCGATCACCGAGGCCTACGACGTGCTGCGCGATTCCAATAAACGCGCGGTCTATGATCGTTATGGCGAGGCGGGACTGCGCGGTGGCGCCGGTGGGTTCCACCACGTCGATCTCTCGGAAGCCCTCAACATCTTCATGCGCGACCTGGGTGGTCTCGGCGGATTCAGCGATTTGTTCGGCGGCGGCGGCGGGGGACGGGGTAGTGGTCCGCGCACGGGCGCAGACATCAAGCTTGAGATGCCGATGACGCTCGCGGAGGTCGCAACTGGCGTCGAGAAAACCGTCACGGTCAAGCTGCTCGAGCCGTGCGACCGCTGCGACGGACGTGGCGCAGAGCCGGGCTCTTCGCCGATAACGTGCTCGACGTGCGCCGGCAGCGGGGAAGTCCGTCGCGCGCAGCGATCGTTCTTCGGTCAGGTGGTGAGCGTCGCGCCATGCCCGGCGTGTGCGGGCGAAGGAACAGTCATCGCGTCTCCGTGCAAGAAGTGCAGAGGCGAAGGACGCACCCGCGGTGAGAAGCAGGTTGTCGTGCGCATCCCGGCGGGCGTTGCAACGGGGCAGTACATGACGATGCGTGCCGTCGGTAATGTGGGGCCGCGCGGAGGTCCGCGGGGTGACATTCTCGTCGTATTCGAGGTGGAGGAAGATCCACGCTTCGAACGCGATGGCGAAGACCTCTACTGTGAAGTTGCGGTGACGTACCCGCAGCTCGCCCTTGGCGCCAATGTCGAAGTGCCCATGGTCAGCGGCACCGTGACACTGCAGATACCCGCAGGTACGCAAAGTGGCCAGGTGTTCAACCTGCGCGGACGCGGTTTGCCGAGGATCAACTCCAGCTCGACGGGAGACCTGCACGTCCGGCTGCAGATGTGGACGCCAGACGCTTTCTCCGGAGAAGAAGAGACTCTGATCCGGCGCCTCGGGGAAATCCAGAGCGTGCCCGAAAGCAGAACCAGGGGTCTCTGGTCGAAGCTGAAGGAATCGCTCGGCGCGTGACCTGGATCGCGCTGCGAATCACTCCTGACGCGAACCGTGACGGAGTGATCGCGGCGCTCTTTGAAGCGGGTTCTCAGGGAATTCAGGAGGACGGCGCTTCGGTGGTAACCCATTTCCCGGGGAGCACACGGATTGATGCGATTCGGGAGGCGGTGATAGCGGCCGATCCGCGCGCCGACATAGCCGTCTCGGATGCGCCCGACACGGACTATTCAGAGTGGCGCGCGTCCGTCTCGGCCCATCGCCTGGGGAATCTCGTGGTCGCGCCGCCCTGGCTCGCCTCCGAGCTCGATCCGGAGACGACGGTCTTTATAGATCCCGCGATAGCGTTCGGGACGGGCGAGCATCCGACAACGCGCGGCGTCATCCGGTTGATGCAGGGCATGAGCCTGAATGCCGCCGTGAGCGACGACGGGTCGGTCGTAAGGGTTGGCGACAAAGTAGCCGACCTCGGCGCGGGAAGCGCGGTCCTGTCGATCGCCGCGGCGAGACTTGGCGCCGCGCGAGTCACGGCGATCGAGATCGATCATGACGCGATTGGTAACGCCGAGGGAAACGTCGCCGCGAATGGAGTGTCCGATCGCGTGGAAGTCATCGAGGGAGATGCGGGAACTCTGCTCCCGCTGCTCGCGCCCGTGCGAGTCGTGCTCGCAAACATCATCTCGTCGGTCCTGATCCCGCTCCTGCCTGTGATCCGTAACTCTCTTGGCGCCGGGGGACAGGCGATTCTCGCTGGAATTCTCCTGGACGAGCGCGCGGACATGGTCAAAGCTCTCGATGTCGATGGGTGGACGATCGAACGCGAAGACACGGAGGACGTCTGGTGGAGTGTACAGATAGCGCCGCGGTAGCGACGTTCTTCGCCGCCGACGGGCTCATTGTGGGAGGCACGGTCACGTTGTCGGAGGATGCCGCGCACCACATCCGCGTCGCGCGGGTCGCAATCGGTGAGCGCGTCGCCCTGCGCGACGGTGCGGGCCACGCCGCATTGGGGACACTGGTCAAAATCTCGAAAAGCTCCGCCCTCGTGGACATCAGCGAGACGAGCGAGATCCCGCGGCCATTGCCAATCCATCTTCTGGCGCCGGTTGCGGATCGCGAGAGAATGCTCTGGCTCGCGGAAAAAGTGACGGAGCTCGGCGCCACCAGCTGGCGTCCGGTGGTGTGGCGCAGATCGAAGAGCGTGTCGCCGCGCGGTGAAGGCCCAACCTTTCAGGGGAAGGTGCGCGCCCGAATGACGTCCGCGCTCATTCAGAGTGGAGGCGGTTGGCTCCCCGACGTCTTCCCGGAATCGACCATCGAGCGTGCAGTGGCGGCCGCCCCGCTTGGAACGCGACTGCTGCTCGCGAAGGACGGCGAGCCGATGATCGGGGTTCCGATGCGCGCGCCGGTCACGATTGCGCTCGGACCCGAGGGCGGAATGGAAGCATCGGAGCGCGACGCGTTCATCGGCGCCGCCTTTCTGCCTGTGAAGCTCGGCGAGAGCACGCTACGTTTTGAGACAGCGGGCGTCGCCGCAGTGGCGATCGCGGCCGCGTCGTTCGCGCGCTCGAGGCAACCAAATGGCTGATACCTGCATATTCTGCCGAATCGCGCGGGGCGAAGTTCCCGCGCAGATGGTGGTGAACAACAAGGAGATCGCCGCGTTCAGGGATCTCAGCCCACAGGCCCCCGTTCACATTCTGATCATCCCGAAGAAGCACATCGGGTCGCTGGACGACGCATCGGATTTCTACCTTTTGGGGCAGATGGTCGCGATGGCCGCCGCGATCGCGCGGCAGGAGAAGATCGCGAAGACCGGGTATCGGACTGTTATCAATACGGGCAAGGACGGCGGGCAATCTGTGGATCATTTGCATCTGCATCTGCTTGGCGGGCGTGCTTTGGCGTGGCCCCCGGGCTGAGCTCCGCGCCTCTTCGCTTCGGATACATCTCTGTTTGGGTCGGCGAGGGGTCTCCGCTTCGGCAACTCGCTCGCTTACACGCATCGAGCCCGTCAGCCCACTCGCGGCTTGCGCTCGCGAGCGGGCACCCAGCCGGTCTCTTGCTACGCGAGCACGTTGCCTGCGCGGACACCCCCCGCCTCCCATATAGCGTCGTAACTGCAGCGCAGCGGCGCGCAGCCGCATGGGCTTGCGAAGGATGCCCCGTTTCCGAGGAGCGCTGCTGCCCCTCCTCGGTGCGCGCGGGGACGCCGAGCTTTGCTCAGCTCGCTACGCGAAGCCCGGCTTACGATTGGGGCAAGCAAATCGCGCCTTGGGAACGAGGCGCGAAGATGGACCATGCAGACCGAGAGTTCCAGAGGGGAGTCGGAGGGGGTCGGGACGTAGGAGTCGTGCTCGCGTAGCAAGAGACTCCGGCTGGGTGCCCGCGAGCGAGCGCAAGCCGCTCGTGGGCTGACGGAGGCTCGATGCGTGTAAGCGAGCGAGACGACGAAGTCCCGATCCCCTCCGACGCACCGGCAAAGGCGCTTGGAGACGTTCGAGAGCCTAGAGGAAAAGGGAGCGTTTTGCTTGACCCATCCCCTTGAGCCGTCTAAGTTTAACGGTCTGGCCTATACCGGCGACCATGTCGCCACGAAGGGGGGAAGTAGAATTTGTCGGAAGTGATCATCCATGACGACGAGAACTTTGAGCGCGCGCTCAAGCGCTTCAAAAAGAAGTGCGAGAAAGCGGGCATCCTCTCCGATCTCCGCAAGCACCGGCATTACGAGAAGCCCAGCGAGCGAAGAAAGCGCAAGCTGAACACGGCGATGCGTAAGAACCGCCGCACTCGCCACACCTAGGGAATGTCTGAGCTCTTCGCCCGCCTTCAGGGCGATCTCAACTCGGCTAGAAAATCCCAGGACAAGGCTGCCGTCCTTCTGCTAGGCACCGTCCTCTCAGAGGTGAAGAACAAGAAGATCGAACTCAGGCGCGATCCGACCGACCTGGACGTGATCGACGTCCTGCGAAAGTCCATCAAGCGGCGGCGCGAGTCAGTCGAGATGTACACGAAAGGGAATCGCCAGGATCTCGCCGACAAGGAATCGTCGGAGGCGGCGGCTCTCGAGAAATACCTCCCCGCGCAGGTCAGTGACGAAGAGCTTCGCACGGCAGTGCGAGCAGCGATCGCTGGCGGCGCAACGCAGATCGGTGCAGTGATGGGCAAGGTCCTCCCCCAGTTCAAGGGTCGGGCGGAAGGCGGAACGATCAACGCCATCGCCCGAGAGGAGCTAAGCAAACAGGGGTGAGAAAGATGCCCCGGAGAATCACAAAACCCGAGCGCGCGAAGATCTTCGCAAGCTCGGGTTTTGCCATTTTGGTGTATCAGAGAGCATGAATTCGCACGCGCTCAACGTAATCGAGTTCCCTCGAACTCTCGCGCTGATCTCCGAGAGGGCCACATCGCCTCTTGGTGCCGAGCGGGTGAGAGAGCTGCGTCCAATCGTCGTCAGGAGGCTGATCGAGCGCGAGCACGCCCGCGTCGCCGCCGTCCGGTCGCTTGTATCGGCCGAAGACCCGTGGAGTCTTCACGGAGTTCCCGACGCCCGGTCAGCACTGACGCGGCTGCGCGTGGAGGGAGCGTCACTCGCCGCTCCCGATCTGCTTGTGATCGGATCGCTTCTCCGGAGCTCGCGGGCAACGCGCGACTCACTGCGCGGTCCGCGCGCGTCGGCGATCGTGACGGCAGTGCTGGCCGAGCAGATCCAGTCGCTCGTCGCGAACAAGACAATCGAAGACACGATCGCGCGGGTGATCGATGAGGACGGGCAGGTCCGGGACGAAGCATCGCCCGCGCTGCGGAAGATCCGACGCGAGCTGAAAGGGTCGCAAGGCGAGCTGATCAAGCTGCTCGAGCGAGCGATGGCGAAGCTCGACCAACACCAGCGTGTCGCCGATATGTCTGTAACCGTTCGCAACGGCCGCTTCGTAATCCCCGTTCGGCGCGAGGCGCTCTCAGCGGTGGGCGGCATCGTGCACGACGCGTCCCAGACCGGGGGCACCCTTTTCGTCGAGCCGCCCGCGGCGGTGGAAGCTGGCAACAGGATCCGCGAGCTTCAGAGCGACGAAATCGAGGAAGTCGAACGCATTCTCGCCGAGCTGACTGACCAGATTCGTCCGCATCGAGAGGATCTCGCGCTGAGTCTGGAGGCGCTGGTGGTGCTCGACTCACTCGTTGCGCGCGCGCGTTACGCCATCGAGTTTCGTTGTGCTCCCGCGGATCTGATGGATTCGACCGACGGATTTTCGGTGGTGCAGGGCAGACATCCGCTGCTCATCGCGCAGGGCATTGAAGTGGTTCCGTTCGATCTCGAGATGTTTCCGACTGAGCGGACTCTTCTCATCTCTGGCCCGAACACCGGAGGAAAGACGGTGCTGCTCAAAGCGCTCGGACTCTTCTCGGCGCTCGTTCAGTCTGGTATCCCGGCGCCTGTGGCTGCCGGATCGCGGATCGCGATCTTCAACGACGTCTATGCAGACGTGGGCGACGAGCAGTCGATTCTCGCGAGTCTCTCGACGTTCAGCGCGCATCTCAAGAACCTCGTCGAAGTCCTCAGCTCCGCTACGGCGCATTCGCTCGTTCTCATCGACGAGCTCGGTTCCGGAACCGATCCCATCGAAGGTGCCGCGCTCGGCGGAGCGATCCTCGAGGCACTCACGGCGCGGGGAACACTCACCGTGGCGACCACGCACCTGGGCGCTCTCAAGGAGCTCGCTACGCAGGTCGACGGGGTCGTGAACGCCTCGCTTCAATTCGATCCCATCGCGCTTGCGCCAACGTACCGGCTCACGAAGGGAATTCCGGGACGCTCTTATGGGATCAGCATCGCGCGTCGCCTGAACTTGCCGGGTGATGTTCTGGATCGCGCCGAACAGCGGATTCCCGCTGACGAGCGCCGGGTGACTGCGCTCCTCGCTGAGCTCGAAGCTCGCGAGAAATCCCTTGCCGCGAGCGAGCGGGAGAGCGGCGAAATATCGGAAGACGCAAAGGAGCGCGCTCGCCGGGTCGCCGAGCGCGAGCAGAACGTTACCCAGCGCGAGCGGGAAGTGGAACGCGCCTCACGACAGGAGGCGCGGCGATACCTTCTCGAGGCGCGCGCCGACGTCGAGCGCACCATTCGCGATCTCAAGGCGGCGTCGGAAGCCGGAGACGAAGCGGCACGCGACGCGAGAAAGCACGTCGAACAGCTGGCGAACGATCAGGGACGTGAGCTCGATCGTCTCGAGCGGCCGACCGAGTTCGTGCGTCCGAAGAGCGACGACGCCGAGGTCGTTGTCGGCGATTTCGTCGAGGTTGAGACACTGGGTGGCAGGGTCGGGCGTGTGATGGAGGTGCGGGAAAATGAGGCTGTGGTCGCGGTGGGCGTGATGAAGCTTGCCGTCCCCATGGGCTCGCTGCGAATTTCCAGCGCCGAAGCCGCGGCGCCACAGATCGCAGTCGCCGTGCGCGGGGATGTCCCGGATGTGCACGTGTCGAACGAGATCGATCTTCGCGGGCTGCGCGTCGATGAGGTGGAGACCATCGTGATGCACGCCGTGGATGCGGCGGTCCGCGCCGACCTCAAGAGCATTCGAATCATTCACGGCAAGGGGACCGGGGCCCTCCGGGATCGGGTCGGCGAAATGCTTCGCAAGGAATCACGCGTCTCCAATTTTCGACTGGGCGCCTGGAACGAGGGCGGCGCTGGCGTTACCGTAGTGGATCTGAAATGATTCCCGACGAGGTAGTCGACCAGGTTCGCGACGCCGCCGACATCGTGCAGATCGTCGGTGAGTACGTGAACCTGAAGCGCCAGGGCACCGACTTCCGTGGCCCGTGCCCCTTCCATCAGGGCACCCACCGCAATTTTTCGGTCTCGCCGAAGAAGCGGATGTACTACTGCTTTGTCTGCCACGAGGGGGGCGACGTCTTCCACTTTCTTCAGAAGCGGCTGGGGATGGAATGGCCCGCCGCGGTGAAGATGGTCGGTGAGAAATCCGGCGTCGAAGTGCGCGAAGTCGACTCCCGCCGGCAGGGCCCCGATCCGCGTGAGCCGCTCTGGGAAATCAACGCGACGGCCGCCTCGTATTTCCAGAAGATTATATGGGATGATCCGCTCGGTGAATCGGCGCGCGAGTACTTGAGCCAGCGCGATGTCTCTCGCGAGGTGGCGGACCAGTTCGGGATTGGCTTCGCCCCGCGCGAGATCGGATTGCTTCGCAACTACATGAACACCCTCGGCTTCGACGAAAAGCGTCTGGTGGACGCGGGACTGCTCGTGCCCGGCGAGGATGGGAGCGAGCCGCGCCCGCGCTTTCGCGGCCGGTTGATGTTCCCGATCCTGGATTCCATGGGACGGAATATCGGGTTCGGCGGCAGGTTGCTTGGTCCGGGTGAGCCGAAGTACCTGAACTCGCCGGAATCGTCGGTATTCTCCAAAGGCAAAACCCTCTACGGGCTCCACCTGGCGAAAAACGATGTGAGGCGCGAGGATCGGGTGCTCGTCGTAGAAGGATATTTCGACGTAGTACGGTTGATGGCCGCCGGTGTAACCACCGTCGTTGCCGCGATGGGTACCGCGCTGACAGATGCGCAAGCGGGGATGTTGAGGAAGCTCACGAAAAATGTCTTCCTGCTCTACGACAGCGACAAGCCTGGGCTCAAGGCCACCTTCCGCTCCGGCGACGAGCTGTTGCGGCAGGGCGTGTCGGTCCGGGTCGTCACGCTGCCCGAGGGTGAGGATCCGGACACCTTCGTCAAGGCGCATGGCGCCACCGCGCTCGTCGCGCGATTGCGTGATGCGATCGATGTTTTCGACCGAAAGATCCAGCTCCTGGAGCGCGCTGGCATGTTCGCCGAGCTCCATAAGAAGCGTCGTGCGTTGGACCGGCTCCTGCCGACCGTGCGCGCAACGTCCGACGAGATCATGCGTGATCTGTATCTCTCTCGTGCGGCGGAAGTCTCGGGTGTCGCGCGAGAAGTACTCGAGCGCGAGCTTACCGGCAGGGGCGCCCCAACAACCGTTCCCCCCGCGCCCGCGCCGGCGCCCCGGATTTCCCCGGCCGCGCGCGTCAGGCGCGGGGTACGGAGGGCACTGCACGGAGAACGTGGTGCTTCGGCGGAGCGGGAGATCGTTCGAGCGATGGTCACGATTCGATCGCGCGTCGAACAGATCGCGGAGAAGCTTGGCGAAGAAAGTTTTCGTGATCCCGTCTACCGTGCGATCTACACCGCGCTGATTGCGATGGAGCCCGACGCCACGGTCGAGGAGCTCTCGGCGGGCCTCGACGAAGAGGCGATCGGCGTTCTCGAAGACATTCTCGCCGAGGGTGCGTTTCAGATGGACCCGGAGCGAACCATCAACGACAGTCTGGCAACGCTGCGCGCGCGGGAGCTGGATCAGCGCGCCGCCGAGCTGGATCGAATCATACCGCTGGTGGATGGCGCACAGAAAGACCAGCTCATCGCGGAGAAAGTCGCGATCCGCGACGAGTTGAAAGGGGCCGGTCACTTCAAGAAATTCAGACGAACGGGAGCACGATGATTATGACGACATGGAGAACAAATGCATCAGGAAGTTGAGGCACTGCTGGCGCTGCAGCAGGATGACCTGAAGATCCGCGAGATCGAAAGTCAAATGCGCGCGCTCGATCCCCAGCTTGCGGAGCTCGACAAACGACGCGAGCAGGTTGCATCGTCACTTGCCCGGGCGGAGGTCCTCGTACAGGGGGAGGAAAAGAAGCACCGCGAGCTGCAGGCGCGGTTGTCGCAGCACAAGACAATGCAGGAGCGCAATCTTCACCAGCTCGAGGATGTAAAACGAATGCGGGAAGCGACGGCGGCGACCGCGCAGGTTGAATCGACGCGGCGATTGATGGCGGAGGATGAGAGCGAGCTGGCGATTCTCGGACGACGTATTGCAGAGATGCACGCAACGGTCACCAACTCGAAGCAGGCACTCGCCGCGGTGGAGCACGAACAGGCAGAAGCGCGCCCAGACATAGAGCAGAAACGCGCCGCCCTCAAAGCCCAGCTCGACGATGCCAAAAAGGACCGGGATGGTCGCGCCGTTGCGGTGTCGCGACCCATGCTCGGGAAGTACGACAGGATCCGGGGCAAGCGGGCGCAGGCTTTGTACCCATTGCAGGGCGGATCCTGCGGCAATTGCGATACCGCCATTCCGCTCCAACGCCGAAACATCATGACCGGAACCGGCGAGATCGAAGTGTGCGAGGCGTGTGGAGTACTTCTGTACACTGAGACCGCGTGAACAGTGTAGCACGAGCGCGTTGGATCCTTCCCAAGCCGCCAGATGAAGAGGCGGTGAGGGAGCTCTCGGCAGCGCTGTCGCTGCCGGAGGTCGTGAGCCGACTGCTCTTGATTCGCGGCTTTGTCAGCGCGGAAGATGCGAAGTTGTTCCTCAGGCCAAAGCTCGATCGGCTGCACGATCCGCTGCAATTCCTGTCCATGGACATGGCAGTTGAACGTCTGGCGCGGGCCGTCCGGGACGAAGAGCTGGTGTTCATCCACGGTGACTACGACGTAGACGGAATCTGCTCGACGACGCTTCTCACGCGCTCAATCCGCGGGTTCGGTGGAAAGGCGATGCCCTTCATTCCCCGCCGTCTGGAGGACGGCTACGATCTCAGCGACGCTGGTGTCGATGCAGCGATCGAGGCTGGAGCGAAGGTCGTCGTCACCTGTGACTGTGGCACGAGCGCCGTCGGTCCCGTCGCCCGGCTGTGCAGGGCCGGGATCGATGTGATCGTGACGGACCACCATCTGCCAGGCGGCGACCTTCCGGATTGTCTCTCGGTTCTGAACCCGAAGCGCCCCGGTTGCGCGTATCCGGACAAGGATCTGGCCGCCGTTGGCGTCGCCTTCAAGCTGGCGCTCGCCCTCGCGCGCGCACTCGGTAAAAACGAGAATTTCGTCTGGGGAATGCTGGACCTCGTCGCGCTTGCCACGGTGGCCGATGTCGCGCCGCTCCGAGGAGAAAACCGCGTCTTCGTCCGCTACGGCCTCAAGATGTTGTCCGAAACGCACAACATAGGAATGCGCGCGCTGGTGAGAGCGGCCGGGCTGTCGGGCAAGCCACTCACGGCCGGACGAATCGGTTTCATATTGGCGCCGAGATTGAATGCCGCTGGGCGACTTGGTCATGCGATCCGCGGGGTAGAGCTGTTGCTCAGCGAAGACGAGCACCACGCAAATGCAATCGCCCGCGAGCTGGAAGAGCTGAACAACCGCCGCCAGGAGCTCGATCGCGCGACGCTGGAGCAGGCGCGCGAGCGGGTGCTGCAGATGGATCTCGACGAGACCTTTGGCATCGTGCTCGCCGATGAGGCATGGCACCCCGGAGTCATCGGAATTGTCGCGTCGCGCCTGGTGGAAGAGTTTGGGCGTCCAACGGTCCTGATCGGACTCTCGGGAGACCAGGGAAAGGGTTCCGGCCGATCGATCTCCAAATTCGATCTGCATGGCGCGCTCGGCCAATCGCGCGAGCATCTGCTTCGCTTCGGCGGACATCGGGCGGCGGCGGGCGTGACTATCGCGCGAGACAAGGTCGACGATTTCGCGGCGAGGTTCAACGAGGTCGCGAAATCATTGCTCACGCTCGAGGATTTGGTGCCCGAGATTCGCGTGGATCTCGAGGTCAACATCGACGGCATGAACGAGCGGCTCGAATCACTGTTCCGCCACTTCGAGCCGTTCGGAATAGGGAACCCCTCGCCCGTCCTGCTCGCGCGAAATGTCGTCCTCGCGCGCCCGCCCAAGCTGGTCGGCAGGGACGGTCTCAAGCTCGTTCTCGATACGGGCACGGGATCGCTCGAAGCGCTGGGCTGGGGATTCGGCCCGCGGGCCGCCGAGTTTCAGGCGGGGAACAGAGTTGACATCGCTTTTAGGTTGGAGCGCGACGAGTACCGGGGCGAAAGCTACCTGCAGGCTCGCATCGCGGATTTGCGGCCGTCGGCTGAAGTGCGAACGGAAGACTACCGGCCGGGGGCGGGCGGAGTGCCGGCGGGCCGCGTACTGCCGCTCGACGCTCTTCGAGAGCAGCCCGAAGCCCGTACCTCCGAAGCTCGCTAGCGCATAGCGTTGTGTCGAGGCCCATGATGGTCGTTCATTCTTGCGAATAGTCGCCGGACGTTGGCGCGGGCGGCGGATAAATGCGCCAAAGGGCTCGTCCGTTCGGCCGACGCTCGACAGTGTGCGCGAGGCGTGGATGAGCATTCTCCAACTCGATCTGCCCGGCGCTCGCGTTCTCGATCTCTATTCGGGGTCGGGAGCCCTTGGTTTGGAGGCCCTCTCTCGCGGCGCGAGGTCGGCCGAGTTCGTCGAGAAGGATCCCCAGAGTCTTCGCGCCCTGGATGAGAACATTGCGGCACTCGGAGCGGGAGAGCTCGCGACCGTGCAAAGGAAGTCAGCCTTATCTTTCGCCGACGCGTTGGGCGCTCTCGTTTTTGATGTCGTGTTTGCGGATCCACCTTACACGAGCGGAGACGCCGTGCATCTGGCGAAGCGGTGGATCGAGCGACCATTCAGCCGGGTGCTCAGCATCGAGCATTCAGCAAGGGATGCAATGCCTGAGGGGGGCGTGACTCGAAAATACGGGACTACGGCAATCACTTTCTACCGCAGCGAGGAATGACGTGGTAACCACGGCCATCTATGCTGGAAGCTTCGACCCGATTACGAGGGGACACGAAGATCTCATCACGCGAAGCCTCGAGTTCGTGGACCATCTGGTGGTAGCAGTCGCCGTCAATTCGTCGAAGAAGGCGCTCTTCTCGACGGAGGAGCGCGTCGAGCTCATTCGGGCGGCAACGAAAAACAACAAGCTCGTCGAGGTCACCCAGTTCGAGGGACTCCTCGTGGATTTTGCCAGGAAGGTGGGCGCAAGGCTGAACATTCGCGGGCTGCGCGCGGTCAGCGATTTCGAGTACGAGTTTCAGATGGCACTCATGAACCGGCACATGTCCGAGGATTTCGAGACCGTTTTTATGGTGCCGTCGGTGGAAACGACCTACATCAGCTCGAGCGTGGTGCGTGAGGTGGCGCAGCACCACGGCAGTCTCAAGGGCCTCGTACACCCCGCGATCGCCAAGGCGCTCGCGAAGAAATTCCCTAAGGGAAAGTCAGCGCGCGGGTGAAGCTGGTTTCCAGACGCAGCGGGTACCGGAAATGAGCTTTGTCGAGCGGATCCGGGCGCGCGCATCCGCCGCCCAGCGGCGAATCGTTTTTCCGGAGAGCGATGACCCCCGCGTGCTCGCGGCGGCGATCGAGATCGATCGCATCGGGATGGCGAGGGTGATCCTCGTGGTCGATGGCAAGCCGGGCGCGGCCGTCAAAGCCTCTGGTCTCGTAACGGCGTCTGCAGACGGCAACCCTCCGCTGGATACCTCACACCGGATGGTCGCCGCGGGGGAAGCCGACGCATCGGTCGCTGGCGCTGTCTGCACGACGCGGGAGGTATTGCGCAGCGCCCTCCGGAACATCGGGCTCGCACCAGGCGTGCGGGTCGCCTCGAGCGCGTTCTACATGGTGGTCCCGGCTGGGAGTGACGTCGGAAGCGAAGTCCTCACCTTCACGGACTGTGCGGTCATCCCTTATCCGACCGCGGAGAATCTTGCCGACATCGCCATCGCGGCGGCCCATGACAGGCGCCGGATTGTGGGGGACGAGCCTCGCGTCGCCCTGCTTTCCTTCAGCACGCGCGGGAGCGCAAAGGGCAAGAGCGTCGACCGTGTACTGGAAGCTCTGGCGATAATCCGTGCGCGGGAGCCGAGGCTCGTAGTGGACGGAGAATTGCAAGGTGATGCGGCGCTGGTTCCCAGCGTGGCCGAACGGAAATCACCCTCCAGTCCGGTTGCGGGAAGAGCCAACATATTAGTTTTCCCGACGCTGGATGCCGGCAACATTGCTTACAAGCTGGTGCAGCGGATTGGTGGCGCGACGGCACTCGGACCGATTCTGCAAGGCTTCGCTCATTCGGTCTCCGATCTCTCGCGCGGCGCGGAGCGGGACGACATTATTAACGTGGCCGCAATTGCATTATTGCAGTCGGCCGGGCGCGGACATGAGGGGGAGCACGCGCCTTGAGAGGTCCGATCCACACTGGAGATTATTGAATGAGTTTCTCGATCAAGAAACAGGGAGAAGTCGTCGTGGTCGATGTCGAAGGTCAGCTTATCGTGGGAAATCGTCAGGAGCTCAAGCAGAAAGTTCTCGACGAGCTCGAGAAGGGTGAGAAGAAGTTTCTCATCGACTTCAGCCAGACCGGCTATATCGACAGCTCGGGCCTCGGCGTTCTTGTCTCGCTGTCGAAGAAGATCCGTGAGCAGGGCGGAGAGCTCCGTCTGGCCAATCTCAATGACGATCTCCAGACACTGTTCGAGCTGACGAAGCTCGATACCCTGTTTCAGATCTCCGACACTCGGGAGCGCGCTCTAGAGAGTTTTTAATGGCGGAATCGCGCGTCGCGTTCGATCTGCAGATCCCGAGCGACGTAGAATACATAGAAGGCGTAGTGGAGCTCGCGAGGCAGCGCTGCCGCGAGCTCAAGCTCTCCCCCACAAAATGCTCGCTCAATGTTCCCGTCGCTCTCTCGGAGGCGCTCTCGAACGCCATCCTGCGCGGGAACGATTCGGCGGGCGGAAAGCACGTCCGCATCCGGGCGATTGTCAGTGATGCCGATTTAATCTTCGAGATAGTCGACGACGGTCCCGGCTTCGACCTCGACGCGTGCACCCAGGACTGCACGCTCCCCGAGAACATCTCGAGAGAGGAAGGTCGCGGACTATTTCTGATGAAAAGGCTAATGGACCGGGTAGAGAGCTTTCGCAACAAGGGCAACGTCGTCCGCCTGACGTTGCATAGAGAGTGAAGGAGCTCGAGGCGGTCCTCATTGCGTTTCGAGAGGGGACGCACTGTGAGGCCGCTGTATGGGGGAGCGGTGACGGCCGCTCGGCGCCAACGGTAATCGCCCGCTCGAGCCCCAAGGTGCAGATGCCCGACGTGCTCCCCGACGAGCCCGGCCAGTCGGTCCCCACCAATTTCGGTACACAGCTCGTGACGCGCGTTCCGTCGGTGAAGAAAATCTGGCTCACCGTCGGCCCGTGCGATCCGTCGTTCTCACCTGAAGAGCGGCACATCAAGCTGCTGATGCCCGTGGTTACCCAGTTTACGCAGGCAGCGCTCGAGGTGGAGCACGCCGCCACCGAGCTGGCCGAGCGATACGAGGAGATCAACCTCCTCTATACGATCGGTGAGATACTGGGCCGTACGGTAACGCTGGAAGACGCAGCCGCCACTATTCTCACGGAGATCTCCGAGACCGTCGGCGCGCGAGTGGCTTCGATCCTGGTCCACGACGCCCGCACCAACACTCTTCAGGCTGTCGCGGCACTCGGCGTTCCCAAAGCGCAGATTCCGCCGATCAGCGCCGACGATCCGAGCAGTGTGTCCGCGCGTGTATTTCGCACACAGCATCCGCTGATCGTAGTGGGGAAGGGCGTCACCTTCGGCACCGAGTCGCCCTACGGTCGCGGCGAGATGCTCTCCGTTCCGATCATGTGGACGACGCCCACCGGCGGCATGCCCCTCGGCGTCGTCAATCTCGCCGACCGTCGCTCGCGCCAGCCATTCACAGCCGGCGATCAGAAGCTCGTGACGGCGATCGCGACGCAAATCGGAACCGCAATTCAGAACGCCCGGTTGGTCAGCGCATCTCTCGACCAGCAGCGTCTGTTGCAGGAGATGAGTCTCGCGCACGATCTCCAGATGAAGCTGCTGCCGTCGACGGATGTGGTCTCTCCGGAAGCACAGGCCACCGCTCGAGTGATCCCCGCTGAGAGCGTCGGCGGCGATTTCTATCAGGTGTTCAAGCTCCGTGAAGGCGCGACGGGCGTGATGATCGGGGATGTGTCAGGGCACGGGTACCGCGCGGCTCTGATCATGGCGCTCGCCATGAGCGCATCCGCGATTCACGCGCAGAACATCGTAAATCCGGGCCAGATGCTGGGCGCACTCCTCCTGTCGTTGCGCGAAGAGCTGGAATCCACGGAGATGTTCATCTCGCTTTTCTACGGCGTCGTCGACCCGGCGAAGGGAAGACTTACCTACGCCAACACCGGCCATCCGCACGCGTTTGTGATAAGCGGCGAAGGGACCACCACGAGGCTGGCGGCTGTGAATCCGCCGCTCGGAATGGTGGATGACGTGCCGTCCGCCGCATCTCTCTCGTGGGTTCCGAAGCAGGATCTTCTCGTGCTCTTCACCGACGGCGTCAGCGATGCACGCAACGCCAGCGACGTTCGCCTCGGTGAGGAGCGCGTGCTGGAGCTGATTCGTGAGAATCGCGACAACGACACGAAGGTGATCGTGGATCGCGTGTTCAAGATGATCGATGTCCATACGCGCAGCGTCACCCTCCGGGACGACCTGACCCTCGTAGTCGTCCGGAGCTGAGCTTGCCTCTCCCTCCCGGGGATGGCGCAGGCGAACCCGGAGCGCAGAGAAGAACGCGACGGCCGCCGGTTCTCAAGAAGTATGGCCAGCACTTTCTCTCCGATGAGCGGATTCTCACGGGAATCGTCAATGCCCTCGCCCCCACGAGCAGCGACACCGTCATCGAGATTGGCCCCGGGCGTGGCTCGCTCACCGAAATTCTCGCGGAGCGATGCCGACGCCTCATCGCGATCGAGATCGATCGCGCGTTGGCTGAACAGCTAGCTCTCAAATACAGGGATCGGCCAGGTGTGGCGATAGTTCAGGGCGACGTGCTCGAGACCGACCTGCACGCGCTGGCTGGCCCCGATTTCCTGTTGATCGGCAACGTTCCGTACAACATCACGACGCCGATCGTGTTCAAAGCGCTCGAGCCTCCAATCCCCCGGCGCTCCGTTTTTCTCGTGCAGCGCGAAGTGGCTGAGAGGATGGCGGCAAAGGAGGATACGGAGGCCTACGGGGCGCTGTCGGTGAACGTCGCGGTAGTGGCGAACACTGAGATGGTGATGAGCGTGCCGCCCGGCGCATTCAAGCCTCCGCCCAAGGTGGACTCCACGGTAGTGAGAATCGCTCCGCGCGAGACGCCACTCGTCAGCGTCGAATCATTGCCGGCCTTTCGAGCCTTCGTTCAGGCGGCGTTCAGCCTGCGGCGGAAGCAGATGCAGAAAGTGCTGCGAACGATCCGCGGGATCTCGCCGCAAGAGGCGGGGGCGATTCTCAAGCGTGCAGGGATCGAAGCGACGGCGCGGCCGGAAGTGGTGAGCCCGGTGAGCTTCGCGCGGTTGTACGAGAATCTGTAGCGGCAAGGCCGTTGCCGATTCACTCTCCCCTGTTGCTGAGCGCGAAAGAGAGTCCCTCGAGCTCCATCGCCATGTTGACGTTCCGTACCGTTACGTCGCCGGGGACCGTGAGCTGCACGGGGGCAAAGTTGAGGATCGCTTTTATCCCGGCGCGCACGACCTGCTTCACGACGCCGGCGGTACTCTCGCCGGGGGTCGCAAGCACGGCAATGTCAAAATGCTGCTTCGCGGCATCTCGCTCGAGCTCCGCGATCGATCTGACCGTGAGGTTCTCCCACCGTTTGCCGATTTTTGCTTCGTCGCTGTCGTAAACCGCCGTGACGTTGAATCCACGCTCGGCGAATCCGCGGTACCGCGCGAGGGCTGCGCCGATTTTGCCGGCTCCGACAATGCAGACCTGCCATTCTTTGCCAAGCCCGAGTATCTCGCGAAGTTTTCCGGATAGCTCCGGGACTGAATAGCCGAGACCGCGCTTCCCGAAGGATCCAAAGAGTGAGAGATCCTTTCGCACCTGGGCGGAGGTGGTCCCGCCGAGTCGTGCGAGCTCGTCACTGGAGATGGTCTTGAGGCCCTCGCGCTCTTTCCCCTCTAGAAAACTGAGATAGAGGGAGAGGCGCCTGACCGTGGATTCCGCTATCCGCTTCAAAATTGGCGCTTGTGAAGTAATTCACAAGCTATGCCAATGGCCGCGGACGGGCAAGAAAAGACTCAGCGAGTAAACCCTTCTGCCGAGCGTTATCTTCACTCATGCCAGTCCATGTGACATCCGAAATCGGCGCGCTGCGAACCGTGTTGGTCCACAGTCCCGGCAACGAGCTGCTCGCCGTGACGCCCAGCACACGAGCCGATTTTCTCTACGACGACATCGTCGATGTGGATCTGGCCCAGCGCGAACACAAGCGGTTCGTGCAAGTGCTGGAGCGCTTTTGCGAGGTGCTCCACGTGCGGGATCTCCTCACGGAGGTGCTCGAGGACAGCGAAGTGCGCGAGCTCATCATCCGCGAGACGCTCGACGTCGTGCCGCTGGAGCCCCTCGCGCTCGAGCTGCGTGAGCTGCCACCATCCGCGGTAGTTAACCTGCTCATCGAGGGCAAGGAGGAGGAACCAGGTCCGCTGTCGCGCACCCTCAACGAATTCAGCTACTCTCTTCCTCCGCTCCCGAATCTTTTCTTCACGCGTGATTCGGCGATGGCGATCAATCAGAACATGATGATCGGCTCGATGCGCTTCCATGCGCGGTGGACGGAAGAGCTCATCATGAAGGCTCTCTTCACATCTCACCCCAAGCTGGGCAACAGGGGGATCCTTTACGACGGGGCTTCCGAACGACGCCTCAACCATACGCTCGAGGGTGGCGACGTCCATCCCCTTCGCGAAGACGTGCTGCTCATCGGATTCAGCGAGCGGTCCAGTCCAGCAGGAATCGATAGCCTGGCGACGCTGCTCTTCCAGCAGACCCAGGTCACCAACATCATCGTCGTCGTCATGCCGCAGGAGGCGACCGCGATTCATCTCGACATGATCTTCACCCACGTCGATCGCGATCTGTGCGTCATTTATCCTCCGCATTTCATCGGGCCCTATCGCCTGCCCATACTTCTTTGGCAGAAGGGCCAGACGCACATGCGCGAACAAGCTGATCTGTTCGCGGCGCTCAAGCACTGTGGAATCCCCATGGAGCCGATTCTTTGCGGTGGATCGAGGAGGATCGTCCAGGATCGTGAGCAGTGGGCTTCCGGATGTAACTTTACAGCGATGCGGCCGGGCGTCGTTACGTCATACGCGAGAAACGAGACAACTCTGAGAGAATTGGAAAAGGCAGGCTTCAAGATGATCAGCGCGTCCGACTTCCTCTCGTCCGATCAGGTGATACCGGCGCACGATAGAGCAGCGATCACGTTCGAAGGCGGCGAGCTCGTGCGCGGCGGCGGCGGCCCGCACTGCATGACCTGCCCGATAACGCGAGACGACCCGTGGAATTGAATCGGGGAGTGTACGTCGAGCCACAGGACACGCTGCTGACTTCACGCGCCGCCGATTATCTGGCAGCGGGTCCGGCCGACGTCGTAGACCTGATCGGTCACATCTGCAGTCTTCCCGGAGCCCCTCGGATCGTTGCCGAGCACATGGCGCACGCGATGTTCGCGGGGAGGCGTGACTTCATGCAGAATGCCGACGGGCGCTGGAGGCTCAGCGACTCCGCGTTGACGGGTTACATGGCGGCCGGGCACACTTCGCAACTCTTGCGTGCGGACGCCCTCGCTCCTTCGCGCGAAGGGTACACGCCTCTATCGCGCGGGGAATACACGGCCCTGCCGCGCGAACACCGCCCGGGAACGTCGCGCAGGCGCTCGGTGACAATTCCGTCCGAGCCATTGAGCTCCCTCTCCTACGTCGTCGTCGACACGGAGACGACCGGCGGGCGCGCCTATTACGGCGACAGGATCACCGAGATCGCCGCGGTTGTCGTCAAAGGCGGAAAGATCGTCGAGATGTTCGAGACTCTCGTGAATCCCGAGCGCCCGATTCCGTACTTCGTCAGCCAGCTCACCAACATCACGTGGGACATGGTGAAGAACGCGCCGACCTTCGACCGCGTTGCCCCCCAGGTGCTGCGCGTTCTCGAGGGGAATGTCTTCGTCGCGCACAACGCGATGTTCGACTGGCGGTTCGTCGCGGCCGAGCTGTCACGCACTGTCAATCAGAGACTGCGCGGCCGACGTCTCTGCACGGTTGGCATCGCTCGGAAGGTTCTGCCGCAGCTTCCGCGTCGTTCGCTCGATCACGTCGCCCGCTACTACGGCGTCGAGATCACGGGGCGGCACCGCGCGGGCGGTGATGCGCTCGCCACGGCGAAGTGCCTCATCAGAATGATGGCCGATCTCGCCGATCGTGGCTGCGATACCTGGGAAGATCTCGATGCGCTTCTTCGGAAGCCAGCCAAGCGTCGCAAGAAAAGACGAACCTCGGGGCTTCCGACTCCCGTCACCCGCGACACCACCGCGTGACAGCCCCCAGTCCACGAGTGCAGCGCCGCAAGATCGGCGACTTCACGGTGCACGCGATCCAGGCAGGCGGACAGAGGCTCGACGGGGGAGCGATGTTCGGCGTAGTTCCCAAGCCGCTCTGGGAAAAGCGCATTCCGGCGGACGATCGGAATCGAATTCAGCTTGGCATGCGCTGCCTGCTGATCGAACACCCCTCGGGATTGATCCTTGTCGACACGGGTGCCGGCAACAAGGAGAACGCGAAGTTCAAGGACATCTACGGCATCGAGAACGAAGGAGCGGACGGCGCGACGATGCTGGAAGACGGGCTAAGTGAAATCGGCGTTACTCCGTCTGATATCGCCATCGTCATCAACACCCACCTTCACTTTGATCACGCGGGCGGCAACACGCGCACTCGGCCCGACGGTTCGCTCGAGATAGCATTCCCCAACGCGACTTACATCGTCCGGCGCGGTGAGCTCGACTATGCGCTGCACCCCAATGAACGGACCGCGGCGAGCTACTTCGATCGGAACTACACGCCACTGGACGCGAAGGACAAGCTCGAGCTGGTGACGCGCGAGAAGCAGATAGTGAAGGGTGTTCGCGTTGTACCAACGCCGGGGCACACGCCGTTTCACCAGAGCATCCTCATCGAGTCAGGAGGTGACCGCGCGTTCTACCTCGGGGATCTCATTCCAACCCACGCGCACCTGCCTCTCCCCTGGATAATGGGCTACGACGTCGAGCCGTTGGTGACGCTCGAAACAAAGCGCCGGATTCTGAAGCAGGCGGTAGAAGAGAACTGGCTGATCATCTTCGAGCACGACACGTCGGTGCCGTGGGGAAAGGTTGAGCACGATGGTAAGTCTTACGTGTTGGTCGCGGAGTCCGGGACCTAGACGCACGGCCGGTCATTCAAGAGGCTGGTACAACTCGATCTTATTGCCTTCGGGATCCTTGATCCAGGCGAATCGCCCGTAGTCGAAGTCCTCGGTTTTCTCGATCTCGATTCCATCGGTGCGCAGCTGCCCAAGGAACGCTGGCAGATCCCGAACCCGGTAGTTGATCACGACCTCGCGCCGTTCCGTACCCAGCGCAACCTTGGATTGGCTTATCGAGAACACCGTCGCGTCCACCTTCGACGAATCCACCAGGCGACGGTACTTGAACTCCGTGCCGTAAACCTTGCCCTCTTCGTAAGTCTCGAGGCGCAGGCCGAAGTGGTGCGCGTACCAGTTGGAGAGCGTCTTGGCGTCGTTGGCGTGAATGAAGACCCCGCCGATCCCATCGACCGAGATTCGCTTCTGAGCCTTGCTACCGATGGCGCTTTTGGTCATGGCGCGAATCTAGGCCCCCCGATAGTGGGCCGGAAGCCGCTCGACGCTCCTCTCTTGCAGTCCCCGGTTGCAGTGATCCGTCCCTTGCATCACACGCTACTGGGGCGTATCTTGAGCCCTGACAATGCGATAAGCGGGAGATCCGGGCGGATCACCCCACCCTTTGGCCCTCGATGTTTGAGGCGTGCTGCAGGAGTCCTGGCCACTGGATGACGTCTCGATGGGGCGTCGTCTCGTCGCGCGGATTCCGAAAGGGGTCCGCTTTTTTGTTTCCTTTTTTTCAAGGGTAGCCCGTATTCAGGACACCACAAAGCGCGTACG
>JBBQFZ010000018.1:0-34742 GCA_038322455.1 Gemmatimonadales bacterium
GTGACCCACCGGATCATGGCATTTCTTCTTCTCCTTCATCTCATTGGGATCATCATGGGCGTGAAGAAGCGCCCGGAGCCGCGACCGATCCGATCCGCGGCATGGGCGGCTCTGAGCATCGTCGTGCTGCAGATTCTCATCGCCGCCGCGATGGTCGAGATGCATCTCCCCGCTTCCCTGCGATCGCTTCATCAGGCTGTCGGAACCGCTCTCTGGATCTCCGTGATGGTTCTCACCGCGCTCGCATCGGGGTACGGCAGAAGCGCGGCGATTTCGAGCGTGGCTCGTGAATCCCCTTCCCGCGGCGAGTTCGCCACGCCTGAAGGAGTGAGCACGTGATGGACGTCGCCGCCCAGCAGCACACCGAGCCTTCGCTGCTGCGCGATCTGGTGATGCTCACCAAGCCGCGCATCATATCGTTGTTGCTCGTAACCACTGTCGCGCCGATGTTCGTCGCCGGAAATCCGGGTTGGGTGCTCGTGCTCGTGGTACTGATCGGCGGCTACCTGATGGCAGGCGGGGCGAATGCGGTCAACATGTATCTCGACAGCGACATCGATACGCAGATGGCCCGCACCAAGCTCCGTCCCATACCAAGTGGGCGGATGGGTCCGCGCGCCGTGCTGGCTTTCGGCGTCGCGCTCGCGACGGCCGCGACATTTCTGCTCGCGCGCTTCACCAATGTCCTTACGGCACTGCTGGCCCTGGCAGGATTTTATTTCTATGTCTTTGTCTACACGCGCTGGCTGAAGCGGACCACCCCGCAGAACATCGTGATCGGCGGGGCGGCGGGCGCTTTCCCGCCGCTCGTGGGATGGGCGGCAATGACCGGGACCATCGACCTCACGGCGGTCTTTCTCTTTCTCATCGTCTTCTATTGGACGCCTCCGCATTTCTGGGCGCTCGCGCTGCTCAAGCAGCGCGACTACGGCAAGGCAGGGATTCCAATGGCGCCGTTGGTTTGGGGTGAGCGAGAGACGATGCGGCAGATGGCATGGTACAACGTCATCCTGATCGCGCTAACCCTGCTGCCGGCAACTTTTGGCGCATTCGGAATCATCTATCTCGTCTCGGCCACCGTGCTGGGCGCCATTCTTCTCGTCGGCGTCATTCGCGTCAACACCAGCGAGGAGTGGACGAAGCCCGCCTGGCGCGTCTACAAGTTCTCACTTCTTTACCTCGCGCTCCTCTTCCTTGCGATGGTGATCGATCGCAAGGTGCTCGGCTGATGGCGGCACCACAGTTCGCCGTTTCGGCGCAGCTGCCAACTCCGCGGGCGAATCGGCCGGTATCGTCGCCGCGCCCCCTCGGACGATTGCTGCCGCGCATCCGGCCCTTTTTGACGAGGCTCATCATTGCCTTCGTGTGTCTGGTTGGAAGCGCGAGCATCGCGCTCGCTTTCCCCCAGATCGTGCGCCACCTGCTCGACGCGGCCTTCATCTCGTCGGACTCGAGTCTACTGAATCGCATTGCGATCGGCCTCCTCATTCTGTTCGCGATCCAGGCGCTCCTCAATTTCGTTCAGGTCTATCTGCTCACTTCGACATCGGAGCTGGTGATCGCGAAGCTGCGCGAGGATCTATTTGCCCGCTTGATACTTCTGTCGCCCGGCTTCTTCACCGAGCGGAGAACAGGCGAGCTCACGAGCCGGCTCTCCGCCGACACGACGGTTCTACAGACCGTACTCAGCTACAACCTTTCCGAATTCGCCCGGCAGACGCTCTTCCTGATCGGCGGAATCGTCCTGCTCACGCTGACGCACCCGACGCTTACGGCGACAACGCTTTCGGTAGTGCCCATAGTGGTGGGCGCGGCATTCCTGTTTGGCCGAGCGCTGAGACGGGCGAGCACGGGCGTGCAGGACCGAATTGCGGAAGCGACCGGCACCGCCGACGAAGCGTTCTCGCAGATACGGACCGTGCAGAGCTTCACCGCCGAATCGGAGGAAGTCCGCAGGTACGGATCGCACTTGGGCGACGTGATCGAGGCGGCGATGCGCCGCGCCAAAATTCGCGGGACCTTTTTCGGCATTCTGACCTTCTGCGGGTTTGGGGCAGTCGTCGCAGTCCTGTGGCAAGGTGGACGCCTCGTTCTCAATGGGACGCTCACCGCGGGCGCTCTGGTGTCGTTCCTTCTGTATGCGCTGTACGTCGCGGGCGCCGTTGGCTCGCTCGCGTCATTGTTCGGCGCATACCAGGAAGCGGTGGGCGCCGCGCGCAGGGTGTTCGATTTGCTCGAGGCCGAATCCAACGTGCAGGATCCTGTCGTACCCGCGCGGCTGCCGCAACCAACGCGCGGCGAGATCGTTATGGACAATGTCACGTTCCGGTACAATCCGACGCTTCCGTACGTACTGCACGGGGTCTCGCTCCGGATTGGAGCGGGCGAGGTCGTCGCGCTGGTAGGGCCGAGCGGAGCCGGCAAGACGACGATTGCATCGCTGCTGCCAAGATTCTGGGACGTGACGTCGGGAAGGATCACTCTCGATGGCATCGACATCCGGGATCTCTCCCTGAACGAGCTACGAGGGGCGATCGGAATCGTTCCCCAGGAGCCGACGCTTTTCAGCGGCACGATTCACGAGAACATCGCCTACGCCGGCATCGGACGCGACGGGTCGCGACCGAGCGACGAGGCGGTTCGCTCGGCGGCAAAGGCCGCGCATGCCGTCGAATTCATCGAGCGACTGCCGGAGGGGTTCGATACCAAGGTCGGCGAGCGCGGGATCAAACTATCGGGAGGACAGCGCCAGCGGATCGCGATTGCGCGCGTCTTTCTCAAGAACCCGGCCCTTGTGATACTCGATGAGGCGACGTCGAGCCTGGACAGCGAGAGCGAGCGGCTGGTCGAGCAGGCGATGGAAGATCTGCTGCGCGCGCGATCCACGCTGATCATTGCGCACCGCCTCAGCACGGTTCTGCGCGCTGACAGACTGGTGGTGATCGACCGTGGCGTGATCGTGGAGGAAGGCCGCCACCAGGAATTGCTGGCGACGGAAGGCGTTTACTCCCGATTGTATCGGGGCCAGTTCAGGCCCGGGGATGCGCTCGTCGGTTAGAGCTGCTACTGCCTCGGCGGGGGCACACTCGACGAGTCGCTCGACGGCGACGTCTGCAGCGGCACGGTGGACGTGCTCGATGCGGCAGACTTCACCGATTCCGCGGCCGATTGCGTCGGGAGGGCGCTCGGAACGGACGTGGACGGACGAATTCTGAATGCCACGCTCGTCTGCTGGCCACTGGTCACCGTTACGCTGTCATCGGAGAATCCGAGCGCGGGGTGCCACGCGCGAACGCGATACCGCCCGGGCGGAATGCCATCGATCGTGAATGATCCCGACGCCGACGTCTGCGCGAAGTAAGGATGATCGAGCACCACGATCCACGCGTGTGTCCAGGAGTGCTCCTCGCAAACCACTTCGATTTCAGCGGGTTCCTTGAGTTTGTCCACCGGCACTACTTCCCCGTCGTCGTTGAACGGCGCCAGTGCCATTATCTGGCCCGTTCCGACGTTGATGAAGCGATTGGTGTGGAGCGCCCGGTCGTCGTTCGAGACGTTGAGCGTCGAATTCGTCGACATCACCTGGACGTAGGGATCCAGCGTACAGTTGTCGTTGGTCAACTCTGGACGGCGCTCCAACGGAAAAGACTTTCCACTCCTGATGTCGGTGAGCCAGACGACTGCGCCGCCGACACGCGTGCCCGCCAAAGAGAGCCGCTTTTGCGAAAAAGAGTTCCCGCACACGATCTGGTCGGACGTGGGGCGGATCACGGGATCGGCTGGCGCCGCGCCATCGATATCAATTGTGCCGGTGATGGTGCCACCAGCCGCCACAGAAACGATGCGGTACGGCTGTGCCTCGGAGGCGACCACGGAGGGACGCGGCGCCACGCCACCGTTGGGCGCGCCCAGCCCGGTTCTGGTGTGAGCGGACGCGGTGTCGTCGCGCGAACAGCCTAACGCGACGACGAAGATTGCAAGAAAGCCGAAAAACCGGCGGGGCATTTAAATCGGGCCGAAGTAAAGTTCGCTCCGCGAAAAGGCAAGCGACGAGGTGAAGCTCGCACGAGAAAGGGCAAGCGATGTGCCGCGCTACTTCGCCTCGTAGACGCGCTTTCCCCCTATCCACGTTGAAACTACTCGAGTGCCGAGGATCTCGGTGTCGGGCACCCGCATGATATCGCGGTCGAGAACGACGAAGTCCGCGTACTTTCCTGCCGTCAGTGAGCCGAGCAATGATTCCTGAAAACCGGCATACGCGGCCCAGATTGTCATCGACTGAAGAGCTTCCTGCCGCGTCATTTTCTGCTCGGGGTACCAACCGCCCACAGGCCAATTCGTAGGATCCTGGCGCGTCACCGCGGCGTGGAAGGTCAGGAGAGGATTTACTTCTTCCACCGGAAAATCGGTTCCGTTCGGAATGACGACACCGGTATTGAGGAGCGAGCGCCAAGCGTAGGCGCCGCGGATGCGCTCAGGACCGAGGCGCGCCTCGGCCCAGCGCATGTCGCTCGTCTGGTGGGTAGCCTGCATGGACGGAATCACGCCGAGTCTGGCGAAGCGCGGGATGTCGGCCTGGCTCAATACCTGTGCGTGCTCGATTCGGAAGCGATGATCGGCCTTCGGCACTGCTTTGAGCGCAGCCTCGAATGCATCGAGCACAATTCGGTTGCCGCGGTCTCCGATCGCGTGGACGTTGACCTGAAACCCTAGGTGCAGCGCTGTCTCGGACCATTCGCGTATGTGCGCGGGTTGCGAAACGAGGAGGCCCGAATTGGCTGGGTCGTCGCTGTAAGGCGCCAGAAGCGCCGCGCCCCGGGATCCGAGAGCACCATCGGCGTAGAGCTTAATGGCGCGGATCCAGAGATGTCCGTCGTACAATGCGCTCTGCGGTCCCCGTCTGATATAAGGGTTTCTCATTGTAGCCGAGGATCCAGGATCGCCGGGATCGCTCAACATCACATAGTTGCGAAGGTTGTAGCTGCCTGCCCTCGCCAGCTCCTCGTAGATCGCTATCGTCTCGGCGGACTCGCCGGGATCGTGGACTCCGGTCAGCCCCCACCGGTTGCACTCAGTGATTGCCGCCAGTATCGCCTTGCGAGTTGCTGCGCGGGTAGACGCCGGAATTGCGCGGACGACGAGGTCCTGCGCGTTGTCGACAAATACTCCCGATGGGGCCCCGTCCGCGAGCTTCACGATTCGCCCCCCCGATGGCTCGACGGTAGTTGCCGTGATGTGCGCGAGCTCCATCGCTTTCGCGTTCGCCAGTAAGGCGTGGCCGTCAATTCTCTCCAGCACCACCGGATTGTTCGGGAAGGCGCGCGAAAGCGCGTCGTGCGTCGGAAACTCCTTTATCTGCCAGCGATTCTGGTCCCAGCCGCGTCCGAGGATCCATTCCTGGAGGGCGACATTTTTGGCCCACGCCTTCGTGCGATCGATCACTTCCTGATATGAGCTCGTTCCGGCGACGTTCACGCGCCGCAGCATGTCCCCCAATCCAAGCAGATGCGCGTGGGCATCGATGATCCCGGGCACGACCGTGGCGCCGTGCAGGTCGATGACCTGGGTCGATGAGCTGGCCAGAACCTTCGCTTCAGCGTCCGATCCGACGAACACGATCCGCCCGCGACGCGCGGCAAGCGCGGAGACGACCGGACGCGCGTTGTCGACCGTATAGATGTGGCCGTTGGTGAGAACCAGATCAGCGGTCCCCTGGGCTCGCAGCGCCAACGGTGCGAGCGCGGCAATGACAAAGTAGGTTGAGAGATGTTTCATGGTTTCGGAGTTTGCTCTCGTGATCGCGCAGGCACAAGGACGTCCCGGTTATGAAGGGGCGCGGGCCGCTGATGTCCGCCGCACTCATGATCCTCGCGGCGTGCGTTCACGTGCCTTCGGTTCCCACAGGTTCCGTAGACTATTGGGGCTTTACAGGCCCGTGGGACAAGCGCAGCAACCAGTCGGTGGAGCAGCGCCGCGCAGGCCTGGCGCGAGTCATCACCGGCTGGATCACGTTCGATACGACGAGCTTTTTGCCGGTGCGCGTTTATCCGGACACCATTCCAACGGATCCATCGCAGCGAATGGCGCTCATCACCTCGTACAGCGGAAATCGCTTTCATCCGGAAGTCATTCGCGGGCTGGGCACCAGCGCGCAGGCGGCCGGCGTTACCGCGGGTGCAGTCGCGTCGCTGATTGACTCCGGCGGGTATCGGGGTGTGGTCATCGACTTCGAGGGCATGACGCCGCGTGATCTCGATGCCTTGCTGGCTGTCTCCCGCGCCGTCGCCGACTCGGTGCGCGCGCACGGAGTCCATACCGTCGTCATCGCGGTCCCAGCTGGAGATACCGCCGCGTATCCCGCGGCTCTCCTCCTCGAATCCGCCGACCTCATCATGGCGATGCTCTACGACCAGCACTGGAGCGGATCGCCGCCGGGCCCAATCGCTTCGCCCGACTGGGTGGCCCGTAATCTCGGAGCCCGCGTCGCGGAGGTTGGGGCGGCTAGAATTGTGGCCGCTTTTCCGCTGTATGGATACCGGTGGCGAAGGACCGCGGAAACGGAAGTGATCGGATTCGACGACGCCCGCCGCCTTACAACGATGACCAACACCCCGCTCATTCGCGATCACGCCTCGGCAACGCTGCACGCGTCATCGCCGGAGGGTTGGGAGATCTGGGTGAGCGATCATGTGCTGCTCGAGACGCTGGTTCGCGAGGCGCGGGAGCTCGGAGTCAGGAGCTTCGCGCTTTGGCGACTCGGTC
The DNA here is from genome assembly GCA_038322455.1 of Gemmatimonadales bacterium. Taxonomy (GTDB): domain Bacteria; phylum Gemmatimonadota; class Gemmatimonadetes; order Gemmatimonadales; family Gemmatimonadaceae; genus UBA4720. The sequence goes on from JBBQFZ010000018.1 coordinate 6,763, forward strand.
TGGAAGACTCCGCGATCTGGGAGTCGATCGGCCGCTAGACGACGAGGAGCTCTGTCTCGTAGTCGGACGGTGTGATGAGGAGACCGTCCGCGCCGATGAATCCATTCACCTCGCTGCGCATCCCGACGCTGCCAGTCAGGTATACGCCTGGCTCGATCGAGAATCCGACACCTTGAACGAGCAGGCGCTCTTCTCGCGTCTCGAGATTGTCGATGTGGGGACCGGAGCCGTGCAGATCCCTCGGATCGATGGAGTGCCCCGTCCGGTGGATGAAGAATTCGCCGAATCCACGCTTGGTGATCACCGCTCTCGCGGCGTCGTCCACCTCTCCGCCGCGCACAGGTTTTCCGGCGCTAATGCGGTCCCGCAATAGAGCGATCGCCGCGTCGCGCGCATCCCGCACCGCGAGCCAGACCGTCTGGTCCCGCTCGCTGGGCGCTCCGAGCGAGCCCATCCAGGTCTGGTCGGCGAAAACTCCATTCTTCTCACGCGCCCAGAGGTCAATGAGGAGGATGTCGCCGCGATTGATCGTCGCCGAGCTCTGAGCTGTCGGCTCATAGTGGGGATTGGCCGCGTTGGGACCGATCGCCACAATGGGCCCGTGATCCGTTTCCAGTCCATTCGCGGCGAAGCGTTCCCTGATCCAGCTCTGGAGCGAGAGCTCCGTCACCGGTGAGCCTTTCTTGGCGCTACTGCCAGCGAACCAAATGGCCTCCTGCCCGATGAGGGATATTGTCCGCGCGGCCCTTTCATGTGATGCGCGCTGATCGTCGTTCCATACGGCGTAGAACGCGGTGACGAGGTCGGCCGAGGTCAGAACTTCGCCTCCGGCGTTTCGCACCATCTCGATCACTCCAGCGGGGACACGATCCAGATATGGAACGGCATCGCCGGCTGAGTACTCCATCGCTACGCGCTTTCCCTTGACCAGTTTTGCGATCAACGATTCGAGCGTGCGCCAGCTGCTGTATTTCTCCTTGGTCCACTGCGGCGGCCACGCCGTCCAGGGTCCCTGTTCGATCGCGTGCGTGATCGCGACCGGGGATCCCTTGCTCGGGATGTAGACGAAGAAACGCCGCGTTGTCATGCCCGGCAGTTCGAGCATTCCTACGGCGACCGGATTCAGTCCATGAAAATCGTAGAGCAGCCAGCCGTCGAGGCCGGCACGCTCCAGCGCGGACTGAAGCGCGGGGAGAGACTCAGGTTGCAGCACGTCGAGCCGCTATTGGGATCCCTTGACCGCGCGCCACTCGGCGCGCCACTCGCAGATGTCTTCACCCCGCTCCCGGCAATGGACGTGATCGATCATCCCCCCACCGTTCACGAGCAGCTTGAGCATCTCGCGGAGTGCCGATTCGTAGTACAGGCACCCGACGCCTTTTGGCGCGGTTTCATAGGTCACCGATTCCTTGACTCCGAGAACGATGGACGCCCCCACCCGACGGACAGACGCGCCGAGATACTTTTCGCCCGCCTTCTTGACCTGACGGAACGCCAGCGGTCGCGCAAGAAATCCGGGTAGAACGTGAATGATCTGCCGGGTGGTGGTGGAGATCAGCTCGTACATCCTGTTAGCGACAATATTGCCGCCACGGCTGAAGATCAGCTCGGCGTCGGAGCGACGCCCGATGAGACGAGCGATCCCGCTCGCCTCGTGGATCGCGATAGCCTGGTTTCGCTTCATCGCGTCTTTGTAGCGCCGGATCTGGGCGATCACCGTGTCGCTCAATCCGAGCCGTTTGTTTCGATGCTCCTGCACGTACTCGACGTCGATGTCGTCTCCTTCCGGAATGTCGACAGAGCGAACTGCTTCGAGGAGGCTGAGCGGGACTATCGCGTTGACCGTGCCGGGCATTTAGTTGGTAGGCGGAGAGCGCAAGCTAACCGTCGCTCGAATCGCCTTCAAGCAGTGAACCTCTTGCATATCTCTGATTTGGTTCCGAAAACCGGGTATTACAGATGACCAACGTCCTCGCGCGGTTCATTGCCGGCGCCGCTGCGAGTAGTATCGCCGCGTTCGGCGCGCACCGATTTCGCGCGCTCTCGTCGACGGGCGCGATCGCGGCGTTCATGGTTGGAACAGCCGCTATCGTCGCGGGATGGAGCTGGGCCGCACTGCTCATCGCGTTTTTCGTCGCGGCGACGGCTTTGTCGAAGCTCGGCGAATCGAAAAAGGCAAAGCGAATCGGCGCTATCGTGGATAAGGGCGGCGAGCGAGACGCAACACAGGTCTTCGCCAACGGAGGCGTTTTCGCGATCGCGGCGCTCGCCCAGATCGTCACGCATTCGCCCGCGTGGTACGCCATTGGTGTGGGAGCGCTCGCGGCCTCTGCCGCCGACACCTGGGCCACCGAAGTTGGAACGCTCGCGGGGAAGGAGCCCGTTTCGATTATTTCTGGTAGAAGGGTGCCGGCCGGCACTTCGGGGGGTATCACCCTCACAGGCTCGCTCGGTGGCATCGGTGGCGCGGTGTTCGTGGGAGCCGGGGCCGCGCTTGCGCAATGGCCTGTCCCCTTCACCGCCGTCGCGCTGGGCGGCATGGCGGGTGCGTTATCCGATTCCCTGTTGGGGGCCACACTGCAATCGCGCCGCTGGTGCGACCGGTGTGAGAAGTCCACTGAGCAGCTTGTGCACGATTGCGGCAACGCCACAAGACCCACGGGTGGCGTTGAAGGCCTCGACAACGATGCGGTGAACGCGGTCTGCTCGGTCGTGGGCGCCCTGGTAGCTTTACTTCTATCGCGATAGACGTCATACGCGGGTTGGAGGATATGCAACGCAAGGAGCAGGGAGGCGGAGCACGGGTTCTGCTCGTGAGCACGAATCGCGAGCGCCAGCCATACCCAGTGGTCCCGAATGGCCTCGCGTGCATCGCTTCCGCACTGGATAGCGCCGGGCACCGCATCAGCTTCCTCGATCTGTGCTTCGCATCGGACCCTGTCGCGGCTGCCCGCAAGGCGGCAATTGAGTTCCGGCCCGATGTCATCGGCGTTTCAGTCCGCAACATCGACAACAGCGATGCGATTGCGCTCCGCCACTACACGCCCGAGGCCAGGGACGTGCTGCATTCGCTCAGGCGCGCCGCCCCGCAAGCGAAGGTGATCGCCGGTGGCGCAGCGTTTGGCGTAGCTCCCGAGGCTCTCTTCCGCGACCTGGGCGTCGACTACGCGGTAGCGGGAGATGGCGAGCGAGCCAGCGTCGCACTGGTGGGCGCGCTGTCGTCGGGCCGGCCGATAGAAGCGCTGCCTGGCCTCGTCCGCGACAGGAACGGCACGGTTGCGTTCACTCCACCAGGCGAAGATGCCGACCTCGACTCGTTGCCCCGTCCATCGCTGCACCGGTGGGTGGATCTCGCGCGCTACCAGCGTCACGGCGCGACGATTCCGATTCAGACGAAGCGCGGCTGCGTTTACAAGTGCGTCTACTGCACCTATCGGAACGTGGAAGGATGGGGCTACAGAACGCGCGATCCGGAGCTGGTCGCCGACGAGATCGAGGAGCTCAAGCTGAGAGCACGAGTCAACCATTTCGATTTCGTCGACTCGACCTTCAACTCACCACCAGGCCACGCCATTCGGGTTTGCGAGGCAATTGCTCGACGCGATCTCGGTGTTCACCTCGACACCACCAACTTCACACCAGCCACGGCGAGCTCCGAGCTGCTGGGTGCGATGCGCGCCGCTGGATTTCGATCGCTGGGAATTACCGCCGAAAGCGCGAGCGACCCCGTTCTCGAAAAGCTCGAGAAGGGTTTCAATGCTGCGAAGGTGCGTGAGGTCGCCGACCGGGTCGAAAAGTTCGGCCTCAAGACGCTATGGATTTTCCTGGTAGGCGGTCCCGGCGAAACGACGACGAGCATTGAGGAGACGCTCGAATTCGCCGCGTGGCGCCTGCGAAGGGGAGACGCGGTGTATCTCACCGTTGGACTGCGCATCTATCCGGGAACGACGCTTCATAGAATCGCGATCGACGAGGGGGTCGTCCCGCCCCAGAGCACCCTGCTCGATCCGACTTTCTATTTCTCGCGCGCGATCAGCTTCGACGCGACGGTCACGCGCCTCAGGAGATTCGCGGCCGAGCATCCCCGCTTCATGTTCTCAGCGGATTCGAGATCCGTGGTGCTGCCCTACCTGACGCGCGCCGCTTCGATACTCCGGTTGCCGCGACCACACTGGCAATACATGGGCTTGTTCCAACGCGTGTCGCGCGCGATCGGGTGAGCGGGGCTCGCGATCTCGACGCGGAAGTCATTGTGGTCGGCGGGGGTCCTGCCGGCGCGTCCACCGCGTACGGGCTGGCGAGGGCGGGCGTTGACGTCCTCGTCGTGGACAGGGCGAAGTTCCCGCGCGACAAAATATGCGCGGAGTATCTGAGCCCCCAGGCATCGCGAATCCTTTCGGACATGGGCGTCCTCGACGAGATCGAGAAAACACGTCCGGGGCAGCTCGCGGGAATGGCAGTGCGGGCGCCGAATGGGTTCGTGGCCAACGGGGCGTTCGCCGCGAACCACGGGTTTCATGGGTTTCGTGATAGCGGTATTGCGATAAGGAGAACCATCCTCGACGACATCGTGCTCCGCGGCGCGCGAACGGCTGGAGCGCGGGTAGAGGAATCCACGCGCGTGACCGATCTCGCGAGAGACGGCTCCGGGCGAGTGACGGGCGTTTGCGTTCTCACCTCCGGTGGTGTCTCGCGCACGTTGCACGCGCGCTACGTCGTGGGCGCCGATGGCCTTCGGTCGGTAGTCGGGCGCCGTCTGGGCCTGATGCGGACGAGCCGCATCTGGCCCCGTCGCATCGCGCTGGTCGCTCACTACAAAGATGTTCAGCAAGTCACCGACATGGGCGAGATGCACGTCGACTACGACGGCTATTTCGGGCTGGTCGACGTCGGTGACGGATTGATTAACGTGGCGGTCGTGGTGCCGCTGTCGCGCGCGAGAGAGATCGGAGACGACAAGACCGAATTCTTCGAGCGGTGGATTGCGGCTCGCCCTCACCTTGCGGAGCGGTTCGTCGGAGCGGAGCGAGTTACTCCGGTTCGGGCGACCGGACCGTTCGCTACGACGTCGCGCCGCGCCTGGGCACCGGGCGCGGCGCTCGTGGGCGACGCGGCTGATTTCTTTGACCCTTTCACGGGCGAGGGAATCTACGCCGCGCTTCGCGGGGGAGAGCTTCTCGCCCCACACATAGTGGGAGCGCTGCAAACCGCATCGAGGGAGGAGCGGCGCATACTCTCGGAATACGACAACGCCCGCAGGCGCGAGTTCGGCGGAAAGTGGAAGCTCGAGCGACTCGTCGGCATGGCCATCGCGCATCCATATTTCATGAACAACGCCGCCAAAGTTCTGTCGCGCCGCAAAGACATGGCGGACCTGATCGTGGGTGTAGCTGGTGATTTTATCCCTCCCAAAGTCGTTCTGAACCCGCGCTTCCTGTTCAATCTTTTCATCTCACCGGCATTCGGAAGTTGACAGTCACCCCCGACGAATTCCGCAGCGTGCTCGGTCGCTTTCCATCCGGCGTTACCGTCGTCACGACAAAGGCGCCCGATGGCTCCGACGCGGGAATGACGGTGAGCGCCTTCAGCTCGGTGAGTCTCCAGCCGCCGCTCGTGCTCATCTGCATCGAAAAATCAGCTTCGGCGTACAGAGCGCTCACCAGCTCCACCGGCTTCGTGGTGAACATCCTCTCGGCCGGCCAGGAGCAGATCGCGCGTCGCTTCGCGATAATCGACATCGATCGCTTCGAGGGAGTCGGCTACGGCCGGAGTCAGAATGGCATCGCCGTTCTCGATGACGTGCTGGGCGTAATCGAGTGCAACACCTTTGCGCAGCACGATGCCGGGGATCACACGATCATCGTGGGAGAAGTGGAGGCGGCACGAGCCGAGACGGGCACGCCGCTCCTCTACTATCGCGGCGGCTACGCCCAGTTGGAGCGCTAGGCGCGTGCTTCCGATTCTCACTCCACCACGAATCCGGGGCACGGAGATCCTCGACAGCCCCGACGTGGATCCGGAGCTCGTCGTCCGGTCGATCAGCGATGTTACACGGGCGAACGCGTTGTTTGGGGGGCTGAGCTCGGCGATGGACGAGCTTAGAATTGCGCTCAAGTATCTTCCGCCTCGGGCCACGCTTCTGGATGTCGGAACCGGTCTCGGTGATATCCCTTCCAAAGCGCGTGAGGTCGCGCGGCAGAATGGCGTCGAGCTGACGACGGTGGGGCTCGATTCCGCCCTGGAGCTTACCCGAGCGTGTCGCCGCTCGTTGGGGCTCGCGGTGTGCGCCGACGCTCTACGGCTTCCGTTCCCAGATCGCAGCTTCGACGTCGTGATGTGTTCGCAGGTGCTCCACCATTTCGCTGGCGAGGATGCGCTCACGCTTCTTCGCGAGATGAATCGCGTGGCCCGCGTGCGGGTCGTCGTGAGCGACCTGCGACGGAGCTGGGTAGCAGCTGCTGGATTATGGCTGGCATCGTTTCCCCTTCGATTCCATGCCATTAGCCGCCACGATGGAGTCGTCTCCGTGATGAGGGGTTTCACCCCCGAGGAGCTGGGAGATACAGTGACTGAGGCGGTAGCGCGCACGCCAATTGTTCATCGCCGCCGAGGATTTCGAGTGACGACGAGTTGGGCCCCGGTAGATCGTTGAAGACACGGCAGACGCGGCCTTTCGAGCTCGGCCCCATGCCGCCCCGGCGCTCAATGGAGATCGTGGATGAAAGGCTCGTTCGCGCTCCGTTGGCGAGAATATTTGAGCTGGCCAGACGGGTGGAGCAGTGGCCGGATCACCTCCCGCACTATCGACACGTGAAATTCCGCTCGCATCGTTCGGATGGGGGAGGACTGGTCGAGATGTCCGCATACAGGCCATTTCAGCTGTCGAACGCGGCAAAGTGGCCGCTCCGAATTAACTGGCCCACCTGGTGGCTCTCCGAGATGACGGTGGACGCCAAAAAACCTGCGATCCGATTTCGGCATGTCGGGGGTATTACAAAAGGCATGGAGGTCGAATGGTCGTTTTCCGCCTCGGCTGGCGGAACTCACGTACGAATCCTGCATTTGTGGGATGGGCCGCCAGTCCCCGTGATCGGGACATTGGCGGCGGTGCGCGTGATTGGACCGGTATTCGTGCACGGAATCGCCTCTCGCACTCTTGCGGGACTTTCCGCGGTGGCGGAACGCTAGGCGAACCAACGATATAATCGACGGAGATTGCTTCAAGGTGAATAAGCGCAGAGTCGTCATCACGGGCATTGGACCCATTACTCCAATCGGCACCACCCGTGATGGCCTGTGGTCCGGACTCCAACGTCAGCGGTCAGCGGTCAGGTCGCTGTCGCGATTCGATCCCTCCGAGTTCAGGAGTCACAACGCGGCGGAGGTGAACGACTTCGTCCCGACCGATCACCTCGACAACAAGCGCGCGAAGCGCCTCGACCGCTTTGCGCAATTCTCGGTCGTAGGAGCGCAGATGGCGCTCGCCGATGCGAATCTCAACCTGGCGACGGAGAACAAGGAGCGGATCGGCGCGAACATGGGCACGGCGCTCGGCGGAATCGCCTACGCTGAGAATCAGCTTGCCGTTTACCTGACGCGGGGGCTGCGCGAAGTCGACGCCACATTGGCACTGGCGGTATTCGGGGGTGCTTCGAGCTGCAACATCGCGATCGAGCTCGGGGTGATGGGCCCGAACTCGACGAACGCGATGAGCTGCGCGTCGGGCACGATCGCGATCGGTGATGCCTTCCGTCAGATTCGCGACGGCTACGCTGATGTCATGATCGCCGGTGGCTCGGAGGCACCGCTCGCGCCGCTCTGTTTCGGCGCCTTCGCGCTGATTCGCGCGATGTCTACCCGCAATGAAGAGCCGGAGATGGCTTCTCGCCCGTTCGACAAGGATCGAGATGGATTCGTGATGGGAGAGGGTGCGGCGGTCATGGTGCTCGAGGAGTACGAGCGGGCACAGTCGCGCGGCGCGAAGATCTACGCCGAGGTTGCCGGATACGGGACGACGAACGATGCGCACCACATGACGGCCCCTCGGCCCGATGGCTCGCAGGCGGCGAGATCGATGCAACTCGCGCTGGACGATGCGCACGTCTCTCCGGATGAGATCGGCTACATCAACACGCACGGCAGCTCGACGCCCCTCAACGACTCGACCGAGACGATGGCGATCAAGAAGGTGATGGGTAATCGCGCGTACAGCGTTCCGATGAGCGGAACGAAGGGATACTACGGGCACGCGCTCGGAGCATCGGGCGCAATCGAGACCGCCATCTGCGCGCTCGCGATCGAGAATGAATGGCTGCCGCCGACGGTGAACCTGCAGGTTGCGGACAAGGCCTGCGATCTTAACTTTCTGCCGGGTGCGGGGCGAAAGGAACGTGTAGAGCACATCCTCACCAATTCCTTCGGCTTCGGCGGAATAAATGCCGCGCTGGTTTTGCGTCGAGTGATCTAGCGAGCTCGCGCGTCGCGGCCCCAACGGCCACAATGGGGGCAGGACAATGCGGGACTCGTGGCGGCATTTCGTCGCTGAATTCATAGGGACATTCGCGCTCGTCTTCGTAGGCAGCGCGGCGATCATTCACGCCCGCTCGACCGGCTCTCCGACCGGCCTCCTGGAAATAGCGCTGGCCCACGGGTTGATCTTGGCCGTGATGGTGAGTGCGCTCATGCGCATCTCGGGTCATTTCAATCCGGCAGTGACGCTTGCCATGCTCGCCACGAAAAGGATCGAGCCGATGATGGCCGCGCTGTATGTCGTCGCTCAGCTCATCGGGGCAATAGCGGCGGGATACGCACTCAAGGCCGCTATCTCCGATGCCACCTTTGTCGCTACCCGTGGGGGTGGACTTACCATCGCGCTCGACGTGACGGGGGGCCAGGCGTTTCTCCTCGAGGCGATCGCGACATTCTTCCTCGTCTTCGCGGTGTTTGGAACCGCGGTCGACCTCCGCGGCCCGAAGATCGGCGGGCTTGCCATCGGCTTGATGGTTGCCGCGGACATATTCGCGATCGGACCGATGACCGGTGCATCGATGAATCCGGCGCGTTCGTTCGGGCCCGCGGTAGCGACCGGAATCTACGAGGCGCAGCTACTCTATTTCTTCGCTCCGATAACGGGCGCGCTCGTGGCGGGGCTTCTGTACGAGTACCTGTTCATGCGCCGCGGACGCGAACCAGCGGATCACGGCGAGCTGCGCCCATAGGCGATCAGGCGGAGCTGCGTCCGTTCACTCGGGGACGCAGCCGATTCGTCGTAAGCAGGTAGAGCAGCGCCAGCATCGCGTGCACGAGCATGAGGAGTCCCGCAAGCACGGGTGCCATCTCCATGTCGGCGCTGTTGCTGTTGTAGATGATGCCCTGAATCAGTCCGCCGGCGCCAACGCACGCCGCGAGTCCCTCGCCGGCGAATAGAGCGCCGGTCGGAATATCTCCCCAGCGATCAAGGTCGCCGTGCAGGTAGAGAATCGTGAAAGCGCCCTGGATTAGAAGCGATCCGCCAATGAAGAGCACGATGATCGGAACACGCTGCCACATTGTGGCCCAGGTGCCGATCAGCACAATCCCGCCCGCACAGTTGGCAAACGACGCCAGCATAACCAGTAGTCCCAGCATCAATACGCCCCAGCTCGGTTTTCTCGGGCAGGAAATCTGCTCGAGGATCAAGGCATAAGATCGGCGTTTCGCTTTGCGCTGTCAAGTACTTTACGATCCGCTCAGACGCGTCAGCGGGACCCGCTTCTTAGCAGCCTCCTGCTAGGCCCCCTCCTCGATGGCTCCTCCGGCGTCGCGCCAGGCACGCCACCCCCCGGCCATCGACGACACGTTCGTGTATCCCATTTTCTGAAGACTGTCGGCCGACAGCGCGGACCGAAATCCGCCGCCGCAGTAGAGGATGACCTCGGCCCGTTTGTCGGGCACGCGCGCCTCGATGTCGCGCTCGATCACTCCCTTCCCCATGTGCTCGGCGCCGCGCACGCGGCCAGCCGCCCATTCGCTCTCCTCACGCACGTCGATCACTTTCGCCGCGCCCGTTTCCAGCTTTCGCTGCGTTTCGCCGACGCTGACCTCCCGGACGCGGGCCTTCGCGTCGTCGACGAGCTTGAGGAAAGCCGGAGAATGCGTCACAGGTTGGCGGGAGCCCGTTTGCCGGTCAGGCGCCGGAGACCAACATGCGCGCCGCGCCGCGCGACGAGCTCTACCGCCGCCACTGTAGCGGCGGACATTGCGGCCCATGCAACGGCAGCCGGCCAGCTACCACCGCCCTCGCCCGGGTGTCCCGGGGGATCCTCGTGCTTGAGGGCACGCCATCCGCCGTCGAGGCCTCGCTCCACCAATCTGCCTGCCATCATCGCGGCGCCAGCTCCGACCAATAGCCAGGTGGTCTTCCGCGAATTCAGTCTGTCCGTCTTGATACGCACCAAGCACCGCCTTCAGGTTGAACCATCTATAGAGGCAAACGGGGTGCCGTCCGCGACGCGCTAGACGTGACAGCTCGCGAGGCCGCGCTTCTCCAGATAGCGCTGGTGATAGTCCTCAGCCGGATAAAAAGGCGACGCCTCGGTGATCTCGGTGACGATCGGGTTGCGGAATCGCCCACTCTTCTCGATCCGGGCCTTCGACTCCTCCGCGATTCGCTTCTGCTCAGGCGTGTGGTAGAAGATGGCGGAGCGATACTGGGTCCCGGCATCGGGCCCCTGCCGATTCAGTGTCGTAGGATTGTGGTTCTCCCAGAACACGTCGAGGAGCTTGTCATAAGTCACCTCGGCTGGGTCGTACTTCACCTCGACGACTTCGGCGTGTCCCGTCCTTCCCGTGCACACGTCCTTGTACGTCGGGTTGGGCAGCGTTCCGCCGAGGTATCCAACGATGGCGTCCTTGACACCGGGTGTGTTTCTGAAAGTCACCTCCACGCCCCAGAAGCATCCCGCTCCGAATGTCGCAAGCTCAGTCACCATCCCTCCCGTTTCTTCAAAGATACGATATGCGCAACGTGGTGCCGCCCGTGCCAGGCATAGAGCGCCAACAGCTGCCCCAGTGTCAGACCGCGATTGTGCTCGGGATGACGGAATGCGCGGTTGAAATCGGCGCCATCCATCGCCCTGAGAAGAGTCACCCAGCGGATGTGGAGCGCGTCGAGAAGATCGAGCGAAACGCCGACCGGCACGCGCAATGAATCCGGGAGCGCGGCCCACTTTGCCTCGTCGTACGGCTTGATCGTTGGCTCGTTTTCAGTCAATGCGAGCTTGAACCGTGTATACGCGTTCAGGTGGCTGTCGGGGATGTGGTGAACGACCTGCTTGACAGTCCATCCATCGGGCCGGTACCGAGCTTCGAGCTGATCGCCCGAAAGTCCCGCTACCGCAGACCGGAGTGCTCCCGGCGCCGCGGCGATCTCCGCAATAAAACCAGGATAGTCCGCTTCAGTCACCGGGATGTTCCAGTCGAACTTTCCGATCGGATAGCGAAGATCAGTCACTTCTGCTGTCGCTGTCATGTATTACCTGCTGAGAGTTATGCGATTCGTTCCGGCATGTGCACCGCCACGGCGGATCCATCTGCAATGAAAGCTGACGCCGGTACACCTGAGAGTACAGTGGGGAACGGCGCATCATAGAACTTTTCCAGCGGCCCGAAGAGCTCATGATTTGCCCCCGGCCAGACACGCCAAGGCGGATGGTCGACTTTATACTCGATCGTACCGCCATCGCGCTGGGTCGTGTAGCCCCAGGCGCGGTCGGACAGAAACTCCTCGGCCGATCCCCGCTCCATCTCCCTTGCCGGCCCGTCAACATGAAGCGCGAGGCGACACTGGTCGCGTCCGGCGCCGAACATGTATTCAATGGTCTGGAGCTCGCCGCTGGTCTTGACGATGGTATGCTGCATTGGAACCGTGCGGTATGGCTCGTTATAAGTCAGCTTGGCCGTCTCTGCCACCAGAAAGAGCGGCACCATCTCGCGAATGAATACGACGCCCGAGCGCACCTCGCCGCCGACGCGGCGTCGGGCGTAAAAGCGGAGATTCACTTCCTCGAAATCGTGGTGGAACAACGCGGGAAGTCCGAGGACGTGTGTGTCAAGGAAAAGGAATGCGACGAGACTCACATAGTGCCTTCCATCGTGATCGTCGAGCTCGGTTCCCTTGGGCAAGAGCGGAAGCAGCAGGGACGGGTCGACGTCGAAATTGAGCATGGCCAGATAACGCCAATCCGCGGTCAGGAACTTGGGAGTCATGCGATTCGATCAGGTTCGCTGGGTAATCTGCGACAGATGTGCGGGCGGAAGAGCGCTAGCTGCAGCCCTCGACCCATTTCACCTCCGGTAGGCGTCCCGCACGAAAGCTGGTCACTCTCTGGCCGTCAGTCTCGAACACGATCGCTTTCCCCACACTGGTGCTATCACCCATCACCGTCAGGTAGTGGCCGCCGGCGATGAATTTGTGGGGCTCTGCCTGAACTTCGCCGCCGTACATGGTTCTGATCGCTTCCTCGGTATCGCCAATCTTGGCGCCGTCCTCGGTGGTGACCGAGCCCGTATCGACGTCGATGCGCGCAACCCTCCCCTGGACGACCATGACGCTCACTCCGTCGGGAATTCCAGCGCCGACCGCCGAAAAGACGAAATCGCAGCTCGGCTTCATGGTAGGGTTCTCATTTAGCAGACCCATGTTCACCGCGTCGCTGAGGTTCATTCCGATTTGAATCTGTCCGAGTCCGTCTTCGGAAAGGGAGAGATCACTCACACTGTCGCGCGCGGTGCCGTTGGGGCCGTTGCGTCCCTTGACCGCGCTCTCGTTCCCTTTGCCACACGCCGCGGCCAGCACAGCCAGAACTGTTACCAGCGCGCACGAACCTCGCAGCGATCGCCGACTATTCATTGTCGTCCTCCGCCGCCACAAGCGCGGGGCGTCGAGTGATTAGGTACCAACCTGATGGAACCGTTCCTGATAGCGCGCGATCGATTCGTTGATCACGCGCGCCGCAACTTCGCTCTTTTCCCATCCGACGATCTCCACGCGCCGTCCCTCGAGATCCTTGTAGATATGAAAGAAGTGCTCCACTTCCTTCAAATAATGCTGCGAAAGGTCGGCAATGTCGAAATACTCGTGGTAGTACGGATCGTGACAGGGCACGGCGAGAATCTTGTCGTCGGGCTCACCGCGATCGAGCATCTTGAGCACGCCCAGTGGCCGGCAATCGATCTGGCACCCTGGAAATGTGGGCTCGTTGAGATGCACGAGCACGTCCAGGGGATCGCCATCCTCGTGCAGCGTTCGCGGAATGAGCCCGTAATCGCCCGGGTAGTGGACTGCCGAATAGAGCACCCGATCGAGCCGAATCATTCCCGTCGCCTTGTCCAACTCGTACTTGTTGCGGCTCCCGCGCGGAATCTCGATCACCGCTGTGACGTTATCGGGAGGATGAATGCCCGCTGGCAGGTCGTGCCACGGATTGATCACGTAGTAACGCGCTCCATGGTGCCCTTGAAGGACATCGGATCTTCCTCGACCCCGAAGTTGCGCTCAGCGAGCATTGCGATACTCTCCATCTCCTCGCGCGAGAGATCCGGCTTGTCCGACGCCTCGGCGAACTCCTTCAACTGATCCATGTCGTAGATGTTGGGCAACGTCGTCACGATGCGCGGTTCGGCGAGCAGCCACTTCAGCGCTGATTGACCGAGGGTCATGCGGGTGGTGAGAAAGTCCAGCGTGCGGACTTTCCGGATCCCTCCGGTCAGCCACGAGCGCGGCCGGTGCCGGCGATGATCGTTCGCGGGAAAGACCGTGTCTTCGGTGTACTTGCCCTCGAGCATTCCCGATGCGTGGGTGACGCGAGTGTTGAACGCGCAATTCGGCGCCGCTTCGCGCGCCGCCTCTATCATCGCCGTCCCGGGATGCTGCTCCAGGATGTTCCAGATCATCTGAATGGTGCCGACATCGCTCTCGCGCTCGCAGAGCTCCACGGCTTCGTAGAGCCAGCCGATCGCCGGACCGAATGCCGCGCCCCAGACGCCAATGAGACCTTCCTGCTGCATCTCCCGAAGCGCTTCCCAGATCGAGGCGTCCCGCACGTGATCCATCTTGATGTTGTGCAGCTGGAGAACCTCGATGTGGTCGGTCTCGAGCCGTTCTAGGCACTTGTCGAGCGCGAACCGCATGTAGTCCCGATCGAATTTCTGGGGCAGCTCATTCTGTCCACGCCGACCGGATTGTGTGGCGGAGTCGTAGATGTCGTAGCATATCTTGGTGGAGTATACTACGTCGTCGCGCTTGCCGCGGAACGCCTCGGCCAGCTGTCTCTCGCCCCGACCGTTCCCGTACGTGTCGGCGGTGTCGAAGAAGTTGATTCCGAAATCATCGTGGGCGGCACGAAGCATCTGCACGGCTTCGCCGTCCGTTTTCTCCCCCCACCAGCCGGTAGAGAGCGTCCACGTTCCGAATCCGATTTCGCTGACTTTGATGCGGGTTCCGGGGAACTGCCTATAGCGCATTTTCGAAAGAATATTGTTGGACGTACAAGTTAATCGTCACGCTTGGGTCGTGCCGAACGGCATCGTCGGATGCTCCCTCGACGTACGCCTCGGGGGATCGCGCCTATTTGAGGCGCTTGATCCAATCCGCGATCGCGGGAGACAGCCCCGGCACTATGGGAATCGTCGGGTCGGTGTAGAGTTTGAGCTGCGCCATGAGATCGGTGCTCGGAGCCGCCCTGAAAACGTGATTTGCCCCTTGTATCACGACCAGCTTCGCCGCGGGTTGGGCTGCTTTCAGCGCGCGCGCGTCACCCTCGCTCACCTGGATGTCCAGCGAGCCCTGTACGATCAGCACGGGCACCTTGATGCGCGCTATCTCCACCGCCGGATCGTAATTCACCCACGACTGCATGAATTTCCGGTTGACTGGAACGAGCAGCGAGCTTAAGCCGGGATTCACGTCGCCGGAAGGTTCACCACGTAGGTACCGCGCGAACGCGGAATCCCATTTGATGACATCTTCGGGGGGAAGCTGTCGGGAGAGTTGTTCGCGGAGAACAGGTGTGATCGGTCGCCCCGCCCCGGAGAGCATTACCACACCCGCAACCGGCGCACCCCGATTGACAGCCTGCAAGACCAGT
Source organism: Gemmatimonadales bacterium (assembly GCA_038322455.1). Classification (GTDB taxonomy): domain Bacteria; phylum Gemmatimonadota; class Gemmatimonadetes; order Gemmatimonadales; family Gemmatimonadaceae; genus UBA4720. Next base: position 21,888 of record JBBQFZ010000018.1, read on the forward strand.
CCCGCGCCCTCGCTGTGCCCGACGAATATCACCTTCGAGAATCGGCGATCCGCCACCAGCTTCCGCGCCCCGGCGATGGCGTCGGCCACAAAGTCATCGATCGACGTGGTGGCAATGTCGACCTTCTGAAGGTTATCTCCGATGACGCGCTTGTCGTAGCGAACCGATGCGACGCCCGCATCTGCCAGCTGCCACGCGAGGATTGCGTAAAGATTGGAGTTATTCTGCGCCCGCAACGGTCCCGCGGAGTTCCCATTTCTGTCCGTGGGCCCCGAACCGGCGACGATCAATGCGACGGGGATCTGCGCACTGTAGTTCGCGGGAAGGGTCAGCGTGCCCGGCAAGGTAAAGGTGCCGCTCTGAAACTCGAACGGCAGCTCGAGAACCGAACGTGGCGGGAGGGTGTCGATGCGGGTTGGCTGCGTAGACTGCGCGGCAGCCTGACGTTCCATTGGCACCATAAAAAGTGCTGAGAGGACGAGGCGGCGCATTCGCCAGCCGGATGCAGGGCACGAAATCATCGAGTTCATGAGTTCTCAGGGTGTGAGAGCCGAGCGGCAGCTTCGGTTGCAAAGTAAGTGACGATGAAATCCGCGCCGGCTCGGCGAATGCCGAGTAGCGACTCCATCATCACGCGCTGCCTGTCGATCCAGCCGCGGTCCGCGGCGGCGCAGATCATCGCGAACTCGCCGCTGACCTGATAGGCGGCGACGGGGTAGCCGGTCTCCGCTTTGACGCGCGCGACTATGTCGAGGTACGGGCCCGCCGGCTTCACCATCACGGCATCGGCTCCTTCCTCGATGTCCATCCGAACCTCCCGCAACGCCTCCTCGGCGTTGCCCGGATCCATCTGGTATCCACGGCGGTCTCCGCTCTGGGGCGCTGATTCGGCGGCTTCCCGAAACGGACCGTAGTAGGCCGACGCGTACTTTGCCGCGTAGCTAAGGATTGATGTGCCGGAATACCCCTCCGCATCGAGTGCGGACCTGATCGCCCCTACCCTCCCATCCATCATGTCGCTCGGCGCGACCATGTCAGCACCCGCCCGCGCGTGCGACAGCGCGGCACGGGAGAGCAGCTCGAGGGTTGCGTCGTTGTCGACGTCGCCATCCTTGAGAAGGCCGCAGTGGCCATGATCCGTGTACTCGCACATGCATACGTCCGTGATGACGACCAGATCCGGGATTTCCTTTTTCAGCGCGCGCACCGCCGTCTGCACCACACCTTGTTCGTCCCAGGCCGAGGAGCCCGTTTCGTCCTTGGTGTCGGGAACTCCGAACAGGATGACGCCGCCTACACCAGCTTTGGCGGCAGTCTCCGCGTCGCGCAGCATCTCGTCCACGGAGGTCTGATTGACGCCCGGCATGGAGCCCACCGGGCGACGCAACTTTTTGCCGCCGCGGACGAAGACGGGCAGGACCAGCTGCGCCGGGGCCAGGTGAGTTTCGCGCACCAGGTTTCGAAGCGCTGCGGTGCGTCGTAGACGACGCGGACGATATTGCGGAAAGCTCGACACGCCTACTCGGGTTGTGGTGCGGGAATCTTGGAGAGCTGACGCAGCTCGACGAGCAGGCTCGATCCGCCGCGCGAGCGAATTTCGGCCGCGAGCGCCTCGCCAGTATCCTCGGGTGACTCAGCGCTCAGAGGGCGCGATCCGCGCACGATATGGGTGCCGGTGACATCAGCCAGCATACCATATAATGTAGGGCGTCCGTCGATCGCACTTACAAGCGCGCCTATCGGCACCTGGCATCCCCCGTCCAGTGCCGCGAGAAAAGCGCGCTCAGCGCGGGTCGCGAAAGACGTCCTCTCGTCGTTGAGGGGGGATAACAAGCTGGCCATCCGTGAATCCCCGCTTCTCGCCTGAATTGCGATCGCCCCCTGACCCGGCGCGGGAAGCCAGTCGGGGATCTCGAAGAACATCGTGATTCGTTGGCGAACCTCGAGGCGAATGAGGCCGGCCGCGGCGAGTATGGCAGCGTGAACCTGACCGCTCTCAACTTTGCCGAGGCGGGTCGGAACATTTCCGCGCAGCTCGACGACCTCCAGGTCTGGGCGCCTCGCCATCAGCTGCGCGCGGCGGCGCAGGCTCGACGTTCCCACCCTCGATCCGGCGGGAAGATCGTCAATGCTTTCCGCACCCGTGGCGCGATTTACCACCAGTGCATCGCGGGGGTCTTCGCGCTTCAAAAGTGCCAGGATCTCGAGACCGTCCGGCGAATCAGTCGGCAGATCCTTTAGTGAATGCACAGCGCAGTCGATCTTGTTTTTCGAGAGCGCAACTTCGAGCTCGTGGGTGAAAAGACCCTTTGCCCCGATTTCGCTGAGGGGTTGATCGATCTTTTTGTCGCCGGTCGTCTTGAAGGTCACCAGCTCCGATCGGATTCCGCGAGCGAGCAGCGCGTCTTCGACGAGGCGCGCCTGCCGGAGGGCGAGCTCCGAGGAACGCGTTCCGATTCGAACCACCAGCGGATCGTCCGAGGCTTTACGCGCCACGAACTACCGCTGCAACGAGACCGTCGATGGTCGACTCCTCCGCTTCGCGTCTGACCTCGATTCCCGCCTCGCGCAATGCATCGGAAGTCTTCTCACCGATGGAAGCCGCCGGAACGCGCAGCGCCAGCTCGTCGCCTACGGCTTCAACGTACGCTTTCACGGACGACGCGGATGTAAAAGTCGCAAGGTCCACCTTACCGGCTTCGATTGCGCGGGTGAGCTTCGCGACTCCCTGACCATCGGGAATTGATTTGTAGGCTTCGATCACGGTGACCCCGGCGCGCATCTCTTCCAGTCCGTCGGGAAGCGCATCGCGCGCGCCCTGAGCGGTGACGTAAAGGACCCGCGCGCCCGCCATGTCGCGCTCGCGAAGCATCTCGAGCAACCCCTCGGCGACGAAGCGCTTCGGGATCAGATCCACGGTGATACCACGCTCGAGCAGCGCTCCCGCCGTAGCTGGACCCACGGCGGCGATCTTCACTCCGGCCAGTGCGCGCGAATCACGTCCGGCGCCGAGCAGCTGCTCCCAGAATATCGCGACGGCGTTCTGGCTGGTGAAAATCAGCCAGTCATAGTCCGCGATGCAGGTGATCGCGGTGCGCAGCGGCGTAAGATCGAGACGCGCGATTTGCGTCGCCGGCATCTCGATGACATCGGCGCCCAGATCGCGAAGCTTGTCGCTCAGGGCCGGAGCCTGCTGAGTGGCGCGTGTCACCACTATTCGCTTTCCGAACAACGGACGCTGCTCGAACCAGTTCAGCTCGTCGCGGAGAACGACTGACCATCCGATCACCGTGATTACGGGCGCCGTCAGATTCTGCTCTTCGGCTTTCGCCGCGAGCGTCTCGAGCGTCGCCACGACCGTGCGCTGCCTCGGCAATGTCGCCCACTGAATCGCGGCTGCCGGCACCTCGCCGGGCATTCCTCCCTTCATCAAGGCGTCCGCGATGTTCCGTAGCGTCTTTACTCCCATGTAGAGCACGATTGTGCCCCCCGATTTGGCGAGCGCTGCCCAGTTCGTCTGACTATTGGGCTTTGCTGGATCTTCGTGGCCCGTTACAAAGGTGACGGACGTTGCGAGCCCACGGTGGGTGACCGGAATTCCTGCGTATTCGGGTGCGGCGATTCCCGCGGTTACTCCAGGCACGACCTCGAAGAGAACCGACGCGTCATTGAGTGCCTGGGCCTCTTCGCTGCCACGCCCGAAAACGAACGGATCTCCACCCTTCAGCCGCACGACGCGCTTGTCCTCGCGGCCGAGCTTGATGAGGAGGGCGTTGATCTCTTCCTGAGTCACCGAATCCTTCGCGCCGCCACGCTTGCCAACGTAATACAGCTCGGGACGGCCAGTCTCCCGGGCACCCTCTGGCAGCAGCGCCATATTGGCGAGAGCGTCGTAGACTACTGCGTCCGCCGATTCGATGAGCTGCTTACCCCGCACGGTGAGGAGACCGGGGTCGCCCGGGCCTGCTCCGACGAGAAAAACCTTTCCTTCAGGCATTGGCAATTCCCACCTTCAGAGCCCACTTCGCGTATTCCGTCGGCGAGATCTCCGAGGGCTTGATCTCGCTGCGTCCACCCCAGAAGACGTTTGTATAGAGTACCGGAATGCCGGCCTCCTCGAGATGTTTGTCGATCGCGGCTTTGTGCGCCAGCATAAGGTCCTTCTCGCTGCCATGCGCGACCGCCATGATGTTCACGTTGGCGAACTCGGGTCCGCCTTCGCGCCAATACGCGTGCGTGAGGATGTGGTGACGACCTACCTCCTGCCCAGCCTCGATTTCCCTGCCGGGCGGAACGCGCCAGTGAAAGAGGGCGTTGTACTTCGTCACCCGCTCACCTGCCGCCGAGGGCTTCACGTGCTCGAGAAAGGTCGAGAATCTCCCGATTATCCCGCGAGCGCTCAACGACCGCGCAACCTGGACGAAATCCTCGAGAGCGAGACCCGCCTCCGCAGCGCGACGCTGCCACGGGTCGGGAGCGATCTCATCGACGGAGAACTCCCGTTTGAGTGCTTCGAGCACACGCCATTCGAGTGGCGTGAGCTCTACGATTTTCGTATCCATCACTCGCCCCGGATTGTCGCTTCTCGAGCCGGGCTCCATGCCCCGTCGCCGAACATGGCCGACTCCCAGCGCGAACAGGCGCTTCGCGGGCATGATACGATACGCATCGGCGCCGACCTTCGCGGCGAGGAATTCACAATGCCTGGTCATCGAGAATCCCTGGGGCACCTTGAGCGTAGTCCACACTCGATAGACTGATCCGGGCGTCTCGGCATCCGTCGAGCGAATGACCACGTGTCCCGAGAACGGATCGTCGTTGACCATGAAGCCGAAAGCCGCATCGATCTTGTCCGGCGGCACTCGCCACGCCACGAGCGCACCGGGCGCGAGATTGGTCGCCATCAGGGTCTGCCGGATGCGGCGAATTACCCCCGCCTCGAGCATCGCGCGCAAGCGCTCCATGACCAGGCTCTCCGGCAGCTCCGCGTTGAACGCGATCTGCTGGAAAGGCTCGGTTACAAATCCGGCGATGCGGTCCTCCGAAACGGCAAGTATCTGCGCGTTGACCGGATCGGAAATCTCGGTGGGCATGGCCGGAGGTTGCGACAGATTGGCGGCCACTATTTCCGCCTCAGTCGCCTGCGACGCAGGTAGAGAGTGACGCCGTACAGCGCGTAGATGGAAAGCGCCACGGTGTACGCGACATGATAGTACGCCGACGTGTCAGGCATGGTGCGCTGCGGCTGTGAGGGCTGCGTCCCGCTCACTCGCGTAACGATACCGCGACCTGACGAACGCGAAGTAGAGAAGCGTAAACGAGATCAGTGCCATGAAGAGCGTAAGCAGCATCTCATTGGGAAGCGAAGGCGCGCTCGGCTTTCCAACGATGGGCATTGGATGCATCGTCGCAAAGAGATAGACGCTCAGGTGAATGAAGGGGATGAGCAATGCTCCAAGAATTCCCAGCACCGCCGAATACCGCGCGCGCATCCCGGGGGAGTCGATCGCGCCGCGCAGCACGATGTAGGACACGTAGATGAACCAGAGGAAGAGAGTCGACACCAGTCTCACATCCCACCACGCCCAGTACGCGCCCCAGATGGGCTTTGCCCAGAGCGGCCCCGTGATCAACACGACGCTCGTGAAGACCACGCCGACCTCCGCCGAGCTCTCGGCGAACCGATCTAGGCGTGGGTCGCGCAGCCAGAGGAAGACCGCGCTGGCCACCGCGACGAGACCAAATGCGAAAAACGCCACCCACGCCGAAGGAACGTGAATGTAGAAGATTTTCTGCGCTGCTCCCTGCTTCGCTTCAAGCGGGGTGAAGAACGCCGCGCGAACTACGGTGCCGACTATCGCCAGGCCCGCGGCGGTATCCAGCCAGGAGATCTTCATGAAGGTGTGAGTGATGATGACCTGCGATGGCCGGCGACGGCGTGTCGACGACTCATCCAATTTAAGCGACTCACTCTTCGAGCGTGAACGGGTACGCGATGGTGCACGCGGCAACGAATACGATATCGAACGCAAGAAGAAGCTTGAGCCACGCCCCCGCTTCAGCGACCGGGCGTCCGCTCAGCAATTTCGCCGTCGCCTGGGTCGCCCCGATTACGATCGGAACGAAAAAAGGGAGCGCAAGCATCGGGAGAAGCAGCTCCGCGAGGCGAGTGTTCACCGCCATTGCGCTGAACAGCGTACCCACCGCGACCAGTCCGATCGCAGCGAGCAGCGCGATCGCAATCAATGGTTCTGCGACACCTCCCAACGGAAGATTGTAAAACAGCACGAGCGCTGGGATTGTGATCATCTGCACCGCTGCGACGAAGACGAGATTCGCCATGGCCTTACCGAGGAAGATGGAGTGCCTCGAGACGGGCGACGCGAGAAGACCATCGATCGCGTGATCAGCCGCCTCAACCCCGAATGAGCGGTGAAGCCCGAGCAGCCCGGAGAATGTGAAGATTATCCAGAGCACACCGGGAGCGAGATCGGAAACGGTTACAGCGGTGGGATCCCACGCGTAGTAGAAGATCACCAGTCCGAGCAGTGCGAAGACAACCGCCGACAGAAACGCGCTCCGCGTTCTGAACTCGATCGCGAGATCCTTGCGGGCGATGAGCCACGCGGCCGAGAGAGTGTCAGCCATCGATAGCGACAGCGTCGCGATAAAGGGCGGAATACGACGATGCGTCGACTTGAGCGCGGTGATCGTAGCGCACGAATCGCCCGCGCTGCATCACCGCGGCGTGCGTTGCAAGGGAAAGCCCCTCGGCGAGGTTGTGCGTGACGATGATGATCGCGGTGCCAGTGGCGCGAAGCTCCTGAAGGAGGGTCGTAAGCGCGCGTGCACCGCTGTCGTCGAGGCCGCTATACGGTTCATCCGCGAGCACGAGTCGTGGCCCGTGAACCATCGCGCGCGCGATCGACACCCGCTGCTGCATCCCGCGGCTCAGCGAATGGACAGGGGCATCGGCGCGGTCGAGCATCGACATGCGCCGGAGCGAGTCGTCGACGCGAGTCGCAACGTCGGACACGGAATAGAGGCGCGCCGCGAACGCAACGTTCTCGCGCGGCGAGAGCGCCTCGTACAACATCGTGTGATGGGATATGAGACCGACTCTGGATCTGACTTCCGCGCCTGCCGGCAGTGAGATGCCGGACACCCGGGCAGCTCCAGAGGAGGGCTTGAGCAGCCCCGCGAGAACCCGCAGCAGCGTGGTCTTCCCAGCTCCATTGGGGCCGAACAGCGCCAGGCACTCGCCAGCCGCAAGCGAAAAGCTGACGCCCGCCAAAGCCCGCGTCGGCCCGAACGAGCGCGCTAGGTCCCCGACCTCGACGATCGGCGCGGTAGACGAAAAAGTTGGGGAGGACATTCGCCTAGAACTTGCCACTCTGGCGAGAGGCGCGCAAAACGCAGTATCCTTGCAACTCGCCCCCGTCTCTGCGAGTCCATCACTCCGCGACCATGACTGATATCGACGTTCTTCTCCAGGAAAACCGGAAGTTCGAGCCCGCGGCGGAATTTACCCGCGCAGCCAACGCCTCCTCCCCCGGCATTTATGAGGAAGCGGCGCGCGACCCCGAGAAGTTCTGGGCCGATCAGGCGCGAGAGCTCGACTGGATAAAGCCCTGGAGCAAAGTGCTGGAATGGAAACCGCCCCACGCGAAGTGGTTCGTCGGCGGAAAGCTCAACATTGCCGCGAATTGCATCGACCGCCACATCAACGGCCCGCGAAGGAACAAGGCCGCGCTGATCTGGGAAGGCGAGCCGGGAGATCAGAGAACGCTTACGTACTGGGATCTTTATCGCGAAGTCTCCAAATTCGCGAACGTCCTCAAAAGCCTTGGCGCGCGCAAAGGGGATCGAATAGCGATCTATCTCCCGCTCATTCCGGAAGCAGCGATCGCAATGCTGGCTTGCGCGCGCATCGGTGCGATTCACTCGGTCGTGTTCGGCGGATTTTCACCGGAGTCGCTGCGCGACCGGATAAACGACGCAAAGGCAAAGATCCTCATCACAGCCGATGGTGGATATCGCCGGGGGCAGGTCATCCCGCTCAAGCGGAACGCTGACAAAGCCGTCGAGGAGACTCCGACTATCGAGCATGTAATAGTCGTGCAGCGACGGCCCGGCGGCGCCGGCGATGAGGCGTTCGCGGAAATGAAGGAAGGCCGCGACCACTGGTACCATCGCCTGATGAAGGACAGCCCGATAAAGTGCGAGCCGGAAGTAATGGATGCGGAAGACGTTCTCTACATCCTGTACACCTCGGGCACGACCGGGAAACCCAAGGGTATCGTCCACACCACGGGCGGATACCTGGCCGGCGTCACGACCACGACGAAGATGGTGTTCGACCTCAAGGAAAACGACGTCTTCTGGTGCACGGCCGACATCGGCTGGGTGACAGGCCACTCGTACCTCGTATACGGACCGCTCGCAAATGGCGCGACGTGCGTCATGTACGAAGGCGCTCCCGACTGGCCGGAACGCGATCGCTTCTGGGACATCTGCGAGCGGCGCGGCGTAACAATCCTCTATACCGCTCCGACCGCGATCCGCGCGTTCATGAAGTGGGGTGACGACTATCCCGCCAAGCACGATCTCACGAGTCTCCGCCTGCTCGGCTCGGTGGGCGAGCCGATAAATCCTGAAGCGTGGATGTGGTACCGCGAGCACATCGGTGGCAATCGCTGTCCGATAGTCGACACTTGGTGGCAGACGGAAACGGGGGCAATAGTCATCTCGCCGCTGCCCGGACTGACGCCGACCAAACCTGGCAGCGCGACGAAGGCGCTACCGGGCTACACCGCTGAGCTCCTCGATTCGCTCGGAAAACGGATCGATGTCGGCGGCGGGCTGCTCGCGCTCACCAAGCCCTGGCCATCGATGCTGCGCACAATCTGGGGCGACGACGCACGCTACGTCGAGACGTATTTCACGAAGTGGCCCGGGCGCCCGGATCTGTATTTCCCGGGTGATGGTGCCAAGCGCGATACCGATGAATATTTCTGGATCCTCGGACGCGTGGACGATGTGCTCAACGTCGCGGGACATCGCATTGGAACGATGGAGATCGAATCGGCGCTCGTCGAGCATCCGGCGGTCGCGGAGGCCGCCGTTGTGGGCAAGGCGCACGAGCTGAAAGGACAGGCGATCGCCGCTTTCGTGACGCTTCGGGACAAGAGCAAACAGAGTCCGGCGCTGCGCGATGAGCTGCGTGAATTCGTCGCAAAAAAGATCGGCGCGCTGGCGCGGCCCGACGACATTCTGTTCTCGGCTGATCTTCCAAAAACCCGGTCGGGAAAAATCATGCGGAGGCTCCTTCGCGACATCGCGGAAGGGCGCGCGCTGGGTGACACGACGACCCTCGCCGACCCGAACGTCGTCGCCAGTCTCAAAGATCAGTACGAAGACAAGGAGGGGTGATTTCCTATCATGCTATCCGGGTTGGGCCAGATGAGGACATCCTTTGAGCCTGTATGGACTTAAGGCGTATAACCGAACAGACGCCGACGCAATCTGACGGTGGCCCAAAAGGTCAAAATCATTTCGCTTGACTAGTCGAACATTTGACATAGATTGTAGCTCAGCTGGAGCCTCTACTGGCCTACCAGATATGTGAGCATGGGCGCGAAAGGATCGCGCAAAAAGGGACGAAAATCTCTTCAGAAATAAGGGTGAAAACCCGTTACAGAAGAGCCCACCCTTTCGTCTTTAATACAGATAAAACAACCGCTTTGAAAGGACCGGCTTCCCGCCTTTGCGGCAGTCGTCGGCACCATCAAAAATTCTTGGAGAAATAACGACATGAAAGCGACCCGGACAATTCTGGCCGCGATGGTGCTTGGAACCGTGATAAGCGCCAGCCAGGCCAATGCACAGTGCACAGGAAACGCAGGCTCGTGTAACACCACGAACACCGCGTCCGTCACCGTTGGCGCGCTGGTCAAGCTCGGCATGACTTCCGCGACCACGACCCTGACGAACCCGACCGCTGACGACGTCGATCTCGGCAACGTGATTGCCGACGCCGGCCCGAGCTTCACGATCAAGGCGAACAGAAGCTGGACGCTGAAGATCAAGTCGCAGAATGCGGCGAACTGGACATACGTGGGCACCAACGCTGGTGTGAAGCCGATCTCGGACCTGACCTGGGCGACCTCGGCCGGCGGAAGCTACGCCGCGATCACCAACATCGACGCGACGTTTACGTCTGGTGCGTCCGCGAGCAACGGCCTTGCAGCTCAGGCTTTCTTCAAGACGAGCTGGGCTGGCGGCTTTACGAGCGCAAGCAATGCTCCTGGTACGTACAGCTTGCCGATCGTGTTCACCCTTACGGCTCCGTAACTGATGCTGAATTCTCGCTCGCGCTCGTCCGAAAGGGCGGGCGCAGAGCGTAGAGGGCGAGTGCGGGGAACCGTACTCGCCCTTTGCGCTGTAGGAGTGGTGGTCTCGCAGCGCGCTTCCGCGCAGCTGCTGGTAGATCCGCTCGAAGTCTCGCTGACCAGCGCGGGCACCAGCCGCGTGTCGGGTAGCTTCTCGCTCTCCAACACGACTGACGCCGCCGTGCAGGCCACGATCACTCGCCAGGACTGGGATCGCGTAGAGAACGGCGACAATCGCTTTCTACCCGCGGGCAGCACCGGCACATCGTGCGGCGCCATGCTCAGCGCGTCGCCCGTCTCGATCCGCATCGAGCCGCATTCGTCGCGCATCATCCGGCTTGGCGCTCAGTCCGTTTCAGCGCCCGCAAAGGAATGCTGGGACATTTTCTTCGTGGAAGAGATCGCGCAGCACTCCGCGGTCAAAGGCAATTCGCTCCAGTACATCTTCCGCACGGGGGTGAAGGTGTACGTCGCGCCGCCCGGGCTCGCCCGCGATGGCGCAGTAGAAAACATGGCCGTCGAAGAGGTCGCGGTCACGCCCCCGGAAGCTTCTACCACGCTGGCGACATCCACCGCCGCCGCTCCGCCGCGCACCAAGCGGCAGATCGCGATCACGTTCCACAACACCGGCAGAGTGCACGTGCTCGCCAAAGGACGGCTGGAGTTCCGCCGTCTCGATAACACCCTCGCGATGCAGGTCCCGGTCGCGGAGTTCGCCACCCTGCCGGGCGCGATCCGGAAGGTCATGGTGGACGCTCCGAGCGGCCTGGCAGCCGGCGACTACGTAGTTCTCGCACTCATCGATTTCGGCGGCGCCGAAATCGTTGCGGGCCAGATTGACTACCAGGCCAAGTAGGAAAAGTGTCTCCCCTCGGGCGGAAACTCTCTGGCGTTAGCACCCGCCTCGCGATCTCGGTTTCGATCGCGATGGCGCTTGCCGCGTCTCCGCTGGCCGCTCAGAAGACGATTCTCACTCTGACCGGTGGGACCATTACGTTCCCCGCTCCGACTGCCACTGACTACATCAATGGTTTTATAAATTCCGCCACCGGAGTAGCCTTCACCGTCAGCTCGCAGAACGGGATAACCCGCACCACAACGATTTCGATCCGCACTACGTCCCCCGATCTGGGCAGCGGCAAGGCGATCGCGGATCTGGAGTGGCGCCGCTCCGACCTCGCGATCTGGAACAGCATATCGTTGACGGACGCGCAGGTCGAGCAGAAAATCGTCATCAACAAGGTGCTGAACGATCCCTGGACAAACACGATCTTCTTCCGGATGAATCTCAACTGGACGACTGATGCACCGGCGACTTATTCCGCCAGCTACACCATCACGCTTTCGCAAACCGTCCCCTGATGCGCCTTCATTCGTCTGTTCTGTCGCTCGCCCTCGCCTTATGCGCCGCAGGCGCATCGGGCGGCGCGCAGGCGCCGACGAATTCCGCGCCCAGTGGAGCGATCCCTGTCGCGAACCGCGGGTCGTTTGGTCCCAGACCAGACTCGTCCAGCGACATCGAGATCACGCTGCCATCCGTGACGGTCGCGGGAGCGCCCCGGAGCTACCAGGTTGTTTCGATTCCGCTCCCGGACGCCCTCGTTAATGCGTCCAACGTCGATTTGGAGATCGTTCCGCGGGGCGACTTTGTAATTCTCGGGGCACGCACGCGATCTTTCTCGGCCCCCGCGACACGGCGCGTGGGAATAACCATCGGCATTCCCGCGAGCGCGTTCGCCGGACGCCTGATAGCGGCGGAAGCACGATTCTCCTCGGGAGGCTCGGCCAAGCTCGTCGTTCCCGTCGAAATTGTCGTGAGTCTCGTTCGGCGCATCGCACTTCGGCCGGGCGCTGTGCCGATCAATGGACAGGCGGGGAACGAGGTAATCGTATCCTTCGACATCGTGAACTCCGGTGACGCCAAAGAAACCGTGCGTGCCGAGCTCACCCTTCCCGACGGCTGGTCATCCCGCGAGCTGCGTCAGATGCCAGTGGTTCTCGAGCCTGGTGAAACGGTCAGGAAGAGAATACGCCTGGCAATTCCAGCGTTGTCCAGCACGGGCTCGTCCTTCGTACACATCGTCCTCCGAGCTGCGGACGACTTGCTTGGCGAGCTCACGCGCGGAGATGAGATACTCGGGGATGAGACCATGACGGTCGAAGTCTTCAACTCCAGCTCGGTTGGAAGTCAGGCGGGGCCACTCATCACCACCGCCGTCGCCCACACAAACGACGAAGCTGGCCGTCCCAGCACCCTTGTCTCGCTGAGCGCCACTGGCGCTCTGTTCGACTCGGTGCGAGTTGATGCGCGCATGTCGAGAGGAACTGTGCTGGGCGGAGCAGCCAGCAACGCGTTCGCGCACCTCGGCTCGTTTCAGTCTTCCGCATCACTCTCGCTCTCAGCGCCATCGGGGCAGTTGAATCTCGGGAATACCGGCGCGTCGTTCTCGGATCTGACGGGTCT
>JBBQFZ010000019.1:0-33970 GCA_038322455.1 Gemmatimonadales bacterium
CGCGCTTCTTGTTGTTTTCCTTCGTGGTGGTCTTCATAGTCCGACGTTCCTTCGTGTGTGTGTTGTGGTGCAGTTATCCCTTGTGTCCAGCCTTTAGTGTCGCGACCAGTAGGCGAATTATCTTTTTCTCCGCCGATGTGATGTTGTCGATAGCGTTCTTCGGATCCGCAAAGAGCAGATAAACGAATTCGACCGCCGGGATGTGAAGGTACAGTACTCGCGCACCTCCGCTCTTCCCACGACCTTGAAGTGCAATGCGAATCTTCCTGACGCCACCCGTCTGCGTAATGACCGGTGCGGCCTTCGGATTCTGCGCGATCTCATTCTCCAGCGCGCGTTCCTCCTCGTCCGATAGCAGGCCTTTGGCAGCTTTGTCGTAGGTCGCGAGACGAACAAAATGGATGTTAATAAGGGTGTCTTTCACGTCCTGGTAAGTATAATACCACCTAGCATACTATACAATAGCATGATTTGATCCACCAACCTTGCCGTCGTTTATTGGCAACTATTGGCAACATTGACGGCAATCATCCTGAACCGCCTACTTTAAATCTTGCTGTGGCAATTAAAGAAAACGGCCTAACATTTCAATTGCCTCCCTCCGGGTAATGGCCAAAGCTACATTAGCCCCACGATGGAAGACCTCACCACCGGAACCGTCACTCGGCACCTGCTGAAGACGACGAGCTTCATGCTCGTGACGATGATCTTCCAGACACTGTATTTCCTGATCGACCTCTACTGGGTCGGCAGGCTCGGCACCCGCGCCGTCGCCGCGGTTGGAATCGCGGGCACCCTCACCTTCGTCGTGCTCGCCCTCACCCAGATGCTCGGCGTCGGCACGACGACGGTCGTATCGCACGCGATCGGCAGAAAGGATCAGGGCGGCGCCACGCTCATGTTCAACCAGGCGCAGGTGCTGGCGATCGTCACCGGAATCGTGTTTCTGATTCTGGGAATGCTGGTGCGCGTACCCTATTCCCGCGCGATGAGCGCGGACCCCGAGACCGCCGCTCTCGCCGGTCAATACCTGCTCTGGTTCATTCCGGCGATGGCACTGCAGTTCCTGCTCGTCGCCGCAGGGGCAGGTCTGCGGGGAGTCGGCAACTTCAAGACCGGCATGATCGTCTCCACCGGCTCCGTAGTCATCAATATGGTGCTCGCGCCATTTCTGATTTTCGGTTGGGTAACGGGCCACGCGTTTGGCGTTGCCGGCGCGGCAATCTCGTCGCTCATCGCGATCGTCGTCGCTCTCATATGGTTCGCGGCCTATTTCCTGGCGAAGGACTCCTACCTCCGCTTCGTGCGCGCCGACCAGAAGCCGCAGCTCGCCCTCTGGCGCAAGATGCTGGCGATCGGTCTGCCTGCCGGTTTCGAATTCGCGATGATGGCCGCGTATATAGTGGTCGTCTACGCGATCGCGCGGCCGTTCGGCGCGGCGGCGCAGGCAGGCTTTGGTATCGGACAGCGGGTGATTCAGGCGTTGTTCATGCCCGCCGTGGCACTCGGTTTCTCAGTGGCGCCGGTGGCCGGACAGAATTTCGGCGCGCGCAATCGGGAGCGCGTCGTCGACACGTTTCGGAAGGCAGCGATGATGGTCTCGGGCGTGATGGCGCTGCTGGTGATCCTCTGCCAAATCGCGCCCGGCGCGTTGATTGGCGTGTTCTCGAAGGACCCGGCGGTGCTCGCCGTAGGCACCGGCTATCTGCGCATCGTGTCGTGGAACTTCGTCGCATCCGGATTAATCTTCGTTGCGTCGAGCATGTTCCAGGCGATGGGAAACACGATTCCGTCACTGGTGACTTCCGGCGTGCGCATTCTCCTCGTCGCGGTGCCGGCAATCTTGCTTTCGCGGGCGGCGGGGTTTCAGCTGATCTGGATCTGGTATCTGTCCGTCGGCGCCGTGCTCGTTCAGCTCGCGCTCAGCTTGCTGCTGCTGCGCCGAGAGTTCACTCGCCGCCTCGTGTTTCCTACACAACCGAAACTGGACAACACGGCGATGGCAACCGCGATGGTGGCAGCGGAGTAATCGGTCAGGAGCTTAGTCACCACTGGCCACCCGGTACCAGCGGCCGTGCGCGCTGTACAGAACTTCGATACCCTTGTACAAATACCAGTGAGTTATCCCGTCGTGATCGATCGGCTTCGGGAAGGTCGCCCGATAGTCCACGGGGTCCATTGACGCCGAATCCGGCGGCGTGTTCATCGTTTCGGGTGATTCGAGAGTTATACCATTCCCGATAGTCCACAGCTTGCCATCTTCGGACTCGAGATAACTAATGTCCGGCGTTTTGTCGACGGAATCGACAATCCCACCGCTCGCCGCGTTCAGTATCAGGATTTGGGAAGTGTCGCGAACCGAGCAGAACACCGCCCACTCGATCGCCCCTTTGGCCGTGAAGGCGTCAGTGATCGCGTTCGTTCGAGACCCTGCGCCCTCCTGCGGCACATCACACTGCCGTTTTTTCAACGTCTCGATCACCCGCGCGGGCAAGTCGGGAAAGCTGTCCGGAGTCAGCCGGTACGCCCCGCTTGAGATACATGGGATCGATCGGCGCCTGACGCCATACCTCATGGCCCAGAGTGTCAGAGGCAGCCACATCCCGAGGCACTCCAGGTTGCGACAAGGCAGCTTGTGTCGAGGATGCAGCAATCGCGGCTGGCGTTCGAGGCGATTCCACGTGTCGATCCTCCTGAGGCGCGCAGCAAAGGAGGGACACGCAGAGAAGTGCAGAAAGATTTCTCATGAGACAAAGACGAATTGCGAACGCGGGTCGTCATCGATGGTGCCGGTCGCGTATCGCTCACTCTCTCGACTCATCACACATATCGCGCGATCGACATCGCCGTGGCCGCGATCAACGCCAGCGAGGCCGCGGTCAACATCCCGATTCCATTTCGACGTCTCATGCGATCGGCCTCGTCGCTGAGACGCTGCCGCTCGTCCGCCGATGGCGACGCGGCCAGCGCCGCCGCGATCCTTCCCAGTCTCCGAGACGCCGGCATTTGGATGAAAACCTGAACGATGAATGCAAGGATTGCGGCCGAACCGCCAACGGAGAAAGCCCTGCCAGTGCCGCTCGAGAGGTAGTTTTCGGAGAAACCCGCGGAGTCGATCCACAGGAGGCGGACGCCGCTCAGCACCACCAGAAGGCCAATCGTCGGCAGGACGACGAATGCCTTGCGACGTTGCAGCCCTTCCATCACCTGCGGAATAAGGGCGGGGGTCGACAAGAGTGCCGGCATCAGAAAGAAGGCGACATAGATCCCGCCTCCCACCCACGCGATCGCGCCGACGACGTGAATGAACCGCAACACCAGAAATTCAGCGTGCATTTAGTTCCTCGGTGATGATGTTCGGAGTGGTGCACGACCTGAGATGCCGAAAATGATCAAGCCGACCGTTGTGACGGCTGAATCATATGACCGCCGTCAATAGGCTGCGTCACCGGGCGGGGCACATGACGCCGTCCACAACCACCTCTCGATTCGTCCGCAAAAAGTGACAATAGGATGTTTACCGAGCAGGTAGGATGCGCCAAAGCGTTGGCCCACATGGACTTGAGTTCCTGGTGTGGACTGGTCCTCCTAATGCCAATTAAGGCGGCAACCTCTTCAGTGGAGTCGCCCATGAGCCTGCGACGCTTGACCGGTCTCCTTGGAGTCCTGGCGTACTTGATGGTGCCTGCCCCCCTCTTAGCCCAGGTAGCGGGTGGGGTGGAGATCTTTGGGGCCCTCGATAACTCCGCCCCCGTTACCAGAACGTTAGGTGGACTCTCGCTCAGCGTCGGTACGCCTTATCTCGGCGTTCGAGGCAGCGGCGGCCTCGGGATATCATCGCCTACGGTCCAGCCATTCGGTAGCCAAACGGGCTCTGATCTCGTCTGGGCAACGAATGCGGATCTGCTCCTCGGACCGGTGAACGCCGGGCTCGGCGAAGGCTTCATGCCCTACACGTTCGGTGGACTTGGCCTTGAGAGCAGCGCGGAGCCGAATCGGTTCACAGACGCCATTCGCACCTGGAGCTATGGCGGCGGACTTCAGCTGGCGCTGGGGCGCCTGCTCTCAGTAAACGGCGAGGCCAGGTCACGGCATCTCGCCGCTCCGGCAACGTACGCCGATTCCCAGTTCGTGCGCGGAATCGAGTACCGCGTAGGAATTGGTTTTCATTTTGGCGGTCGCCGCCAACGGTCTTCCGGATACTCGAGACGTACATCCTCCAATCCCCCGAGGGCTTCACGACCAACAGCACCCAGTCGCGCAAACTGGCCAGTCAGCACCACATCATCTTCCAGCGGAGCAGCTCGGAGAGTGATCCCGGCAGCTGAGAAGTATATCGGTGTTCGATATCGCTACGGCGGGACATCGCCCGAATCAGGCTTCGATTGCTCGGGCTTCGTCCAATACGTGTATGAGCAACAGGGCGTGAATCTGCCGCGAACTTCCCGGCAGATGGCGGGCGCTGGAGTTCCCGTCGAGCCGTCGCCGCGTGCGCTTGCGGTTGGCGATCTCATGCTCTTCCAACAGGGAGGCCGGATCAGCCACGTCGCGATTTACGCCGGGAATCATCGTTTCATCCACTCCTCTTCGAGTGGCAATGGAGTCCGCTATGACGACCTGGACAGCGCTCGAGGCAAATGGTTTGCGGATCACATGGTTGCCGCTAGACGGGTAGCAGGTGATGGTCGCATATTGGTGAACGCGTTTGCGGGTGGAACCTCGATCGCCTTCGATCGTTTCGATCCTCCCGACAGTGCCCCGCCACCCTCCAAATGATTCCTCCCAAAGATCTACCCGAGCCGTTCGACGAGATCGAGAAGCCGCATCCGCTGGTAGCCGAGCTGGCGGATGGGGCGCCGAGCCAGCCGTTAGCGGTGCGTCTGGGTGATCTGTGGACGGATCTCCTTCGCGTGGATGAAGCGAGAGATCCCGAATCGTCTCAGCGCTCCGCCTCAGCGATGCCTCTTCTGGATTACATGAAGGGCATCATGCAGTGGGATTAGGTCGACCCCTTCCGCCTCGAACGGGCGTGGTGTGCGGGGATATCGGGTACGGTCACGCTGTCTTCGGGGAGCGCTGAATCGTCGCCGGCCGCGCGAATCCACCGTAGAACGTGCTCGACGGCGGCCTCGTCGGAAAGGCGACGTCGAACCCGTGCCGGTGTCACGCCGAACACGCTGACCCAGTGGTGTGAAAAGATTCGAGCCGTCTTGTATCCGAGTTTGATCGACACATCGAGCACCGAGTAACCCGGATCGCGCAGATACCCGAACCCGCGTAGAACTTTGGCGGCGATGAGAAGCCGTTTCGGTGGGCCGAGTCCTGCCGCATCGAGATTCCGGTAGATGCCTACGATTGCAATCCCGTCGCCGGCGAGATCGAGGGCGCTGGCGTATCGGTGCGGTTGATCGAACATGTTCTCGATCGTGGCATAGAGCTGTCGCGGAAGCTGTCGAAGCGAATCGTGCAGCTCTTCGATCACGCGGTGGGTCAGTGAGTTCCCCTGCACCTGTTCTATTCGCTCGAGAAACTTGTCCGGCGCATCGTCGAATCGGTGGAGGACGACATCCTCCAGGCCCAGCCTCCCCAGCTGCGCGATCGCCTTGAACGCTGGCGCATGGAGCGTGACATAGGCGATCAAGGGGAGCGACGGATATCGTTTCAGGAGCCCGGCAACGGCGCCAACATTGAGAGTGCCGTCCGCGGAAGGGTCGAGAATGACCGCACTTACCGGTTTTCGCCGGATGAAAGATTCGAGCTCCTGCCACGAAGACGCGACCAGAAGCTCAGGCTCATCAGCAAAAACGTGCTTGAGGTGCGTGAGGAGCCGGGGGGGCAGGAACGCAGCAACGCTCAAGGCGGTCGCGCTCATGATCTATCAAAAGTGGGGCGCTAAGTTCGTCAGCGCGAGGGGTCGTGATAGAAAAAAGACCCTTTTTGATAGAAAACAGACATTTTCTGATAAGAAAATGCCATTTCGGCATTTCCGAGGACACTTACGTTGGGCGTATCACTTCCCAGCGTTTCCCTTTCCCTTGTCAGGAGATACTCCAATGACCCGCCGCAACCTCTTCGCAGCCGCCGCCATCGTCGCTTCCGTCGTCCTCACCGCTTGCTCTGACATGACCGCACCACAGAACGACGCCTCTTGCCCCATCGTAAACGGATCTTCGACCTGCGGCAAATAACGCCAGTAACGGCGCGGCTGCCTCCTATAGTTAGGAGGCGGCCACTGCCGTTTGGCGCAGTGCTGAAATCGCCCGAGCTACCGTGTTAACGTCCTCCGGAACCCAAGCTGGGGCCGTGCTGAAGGCTGGCTGAAGCCGGGGATGAGAGCGGGCATCGACCAGTGCGGCCTCTGCCGAGAACGCAATCTGGTGGAACTGATTTGACTGAGCGAAGCTGACGGCCTCTTCCAACGCTTCGATAGCCGCGTCATAGCGTGCAAAACGCCGAAAACCTTCGCCCAGAAAGAGAAGGTAGTGTGATCGAACCCATGGTCCAGTAGGGGCTTTGGCGAGTTCTCGCGCGTAGCTATCGAAAACATCTTCCATTCCGTCGAGACTTGCGAGCTCCATCAAGTTCAATGTGGCGGACCAGCGTACGATTTTCGATTCTGCCGTTGAAACCAAAACAAGGTGCGCGTCGCGTGCCGCGTCGCGAAGTCCCAGCTCAGTGAACATGGCGGCAATATCTTCGAGCACCGAGTCTTTTGAAGCACTATTGGTCGTCAGACTTAGCGCCTCGTGAGCCAGCTTCAGTCCATACGCCGGATTGCCCTTACGGAAGAGTAAAGCCGCACGGCTGTGCAAAGCATCACCTTGGATCGTCGGCAGGTTTTGATCTCTAGCCTGGACGATCACATCGTCCAGAATTATCTCCGCTTGCGGGAAATTTCCTTTGGCCAGGTAAGTATTCGCGATACCAATCTGGACGGTAAGCACGCCGGGTCGATCACCAAGCGTGTCGGCTATGTAGGCAGCCTGCGAATATGCTCTGGCAGAAGTATCCCAGTCACCGAGACGGCGCGCTGAACCACCCACGGCCACGTTCGCCTCGACGGCCAATCGGGGATTCCGCTCAGGCTTCGCGAATCTCGCGACCGTCGAGAAGACGTCTATAGCGAGACCCCACTTGGCCTCATAGTCGAGCGCTCGGCCGTAGGACAGGAGAGCTTTACACACGCTGTCGTCGATCCCGTCGAGGGTGGTCACCTGTTCGAGAACGCCGCTCAGCACGCCTCGCATCGCATCGCCTTCGCCCATCTCATCGATAGCCGTCCGTACGCTGTGAAGCTGAGCCCAACCCGCAGGTTTGGTCACTGATCCGGGCTCGGCGTACGAGTCCACGAGCCGCAGGACGCACAGTCCTGCGAACACGCATTTCCAGGAATCGCTGTCCTCCTGCATCGAACCGAGCGTATCGAAGTATGTCTGGTGCCGGATCATAAAGCCTTTGTTGGGCGTAATTAAGTGCCTCTAAAATGCACCTTTTGCCCCCGGGGGGAAATGCCTGTTTCGTATCACCGGAGGGTCACTTTCATATCACTCAAAGGGAGTTAGGCGCCCCTGCCAGGGGTTAACGACTCATCTGTAGTCGATCTCTCATTAGCCGCTCCCCACGGGGTATATACCAATCACCGAGGTCCGCCCACCACGCATCAGGCCTCATCCAGCCCGTCCTGATACGACGATGGAGGCCCATAATGGTCATCGGCTCGTATAGCCAGACGGCCGGTGCGTCCTCGTTGATAGTTGCGTAGGCCTCCGTGAAGAGATCGCGTGAATGTGCCGAGTCCGCGCGCAGCGCGCTTTCCAGCTGCGCATCGAAAATCGGGTTTTTGTAGGAGCCGTAGTTCACGCCTGCGTCGCCTACGCCCGCGGAGCTCCATGCCCGCCTCGTACCGTCCGGGCTGGCGCCCAGGTGCCAACTGCCGAGCGCCGCATCAAAATTGCCGGCCTGCTCGCGAGCCCCCATAGCCGCGGATCCCATCGTCTCCAGGGAAATTCGGATCCCCATCTGGGCAAGCTGGGCTTGGAGCGCAATCGCCATCCTCATTCGGTTCAAGCTCGAGGTCGGGACCAGAATAGTGAACGCGAGCTCGCGACCTTTTTTCGCCCGCATACCGCGTCCTTCGCTGCGTGACCAGCCAAGCGAATCGAGGAGCCGGGCGGCGTGCACGCTGTCGTACGGGACCTGTATGAGCTTCGGATCCGTCGTGGGAAAGGCTCGAATCGTGGGCCCTACTGGAACATACCCCATCGTATCGAGCACGCTCTTTACCAGTAGGCGGCGGTCGATGGACATCGCCACGGCGCGACGAAGATTGCGCTCGCCGAAGAGTGGATGGGGTCGCGCCGTGTTGGCCGGGTCGCGCAGGTTGAACTGCATGAAGGCGTAGTCAGCCGGGGGCAGGATCAATAGGCGTAGCGTTGGATGACTTCGAACCTGGGCCATGTTCTCGACGCGGAGAGCGTCAAAGAGATCGGCGTCACCGCTGAGAAATCTCGTTACCGCAGGCTGGAAATCAGGAGCAATGCTCCAGATTACGCGATCAAGCCTCGCACGTCCGCGATAGTTCAGGGTGTCGGCGACTATCTCGACCGACGATCCTTTATCCCGACGACGGAATCGAAACCGCCCGCTCCCTATGGGTGGGGGCGCCATCTCATGCAACTTATCGACAGGAATTTTCTCGAGCTGATGCGCGGGCAGTATCAGCATTTGTGCCGCGGCATCCAGGAACTGTGTCGGAAGGCGCTCGTGAAACCAGAAGACGGCACTCAGTGAGTCGGGGGTCGTGACCGAATCAATGTTTGCGAGCTCACTCTCAACCGACCCGGCGAGAGCAGGATTCTTGTTCAGGGCGAACGTGAACTGGACATCTCGCGATGTCACCGCGAGGCCGTCGTGCCACCTTGCGCGCGGGTTGAGGTGGAAGGCCAGCGAGAGCGAGTCGCTTGACCACCGCCACCCATCGGTCAGCTGCGGGCGAAATCCCTTGTCGCTCCGCGTGTTCATCTCGGGGCCAACGTCGGCGAGATAATCGTAGACCTGCTCCGTGATCTGCTTCGCCTGAACGGAGACCATGAGTGGGGGAAAGAGGGTTCCAGGGTCCGCCGTCGTGGAAATGACCAACGTCCCGCCCGTTTCAGCTGCGGCTCGATTGGTCGACTTATCCGAACATGCGCTGGCAACGAACGTCACGGCGAGCAACAGAGCCATCCTCATGGGGAAGAAAGGTACCGGGTAAGCGCCACAGAGGGCGCCAACAGCAGCCGTGATAGAAAACCGACAGTAGAGTGATATAGAATCGACATTGACCATCCGGACCCGCTGTTGAATTCTCCATGATACATGGGAGAAGCGGCCACAAGATCAATGGATGCAATGCCTACCTTTCAGGTAGCACAGTTGCGGCGCGACGGTCAGGACGTGATCATCGTGCCTGTCGATCGGTCGTTCGGAAAACGATCGCCGGCGGAACAGGCGCGGATCCAGGAGGCATTTCAGCGGAGCGCAGTAACCGCCGAGTTGCCCGGGGTGGTGGTTCCGGTGTGGGAGGATACCTCGGGAAGAATGGCGTTTCGGGCGCCGCCGCCATGGCATGAGTTCCTCAAGAGCATAGACATGGTGTACGTTGCAACCGCCCTGAATCGAACTCTCAGTCTCGAGTAGAGTTTCTTCCGGCGGGAATCTCGTTGTAAGCGTTGCGGAACGTGAATACAACATTTGAATCACTAAGGCCGCGCGGCAACACTCCGGTGTGATATAAATCTCCCGCGCTCATGCGCCGCTGCCGGCGAAGGTTGCCCTCCTTTCGAGCCTCATGATCGGAGCCGCCAGCGCCCAGGCGCAGCATTCCGATCATGCCACGCTGCTCGGCCCAGAGGATCTAGACGAAATCGATTCAGTGCTCCGGAAGGTTTAATGCGGATGACTTCCGTTCTGCTCGCCATTGATGAGGCTTAGCTGGACAAAGCATGCGCGTTAGTACGGAACCGGTGTGATTGCTGACGGGTACACAACCGTTAGCAGACTTCAGCGTATTCATAACATGGAGACATAATGAAAAGATTTGTTCTTTCGGCGGCTGTAGCCGCGATTGCGGTTGCCGCGACAGCGCCGAGTGCGCGTGCGCAGAGCTCGATGTTGCCCGGCTTTCAGATCGGCGCGTCGGGGGGCATCGCGTTCCCGACCGGCGATCTCGGCAATTCGACGAACACCGGCTACAACATCGCGGTGTCTGTGGGCCTGAAGCCGTACGAATCACCGATTGGCCTGAGATTCGAGGCGGCATACAACGAGTTTGGACTGCAGGGTGGCGGCGGCAACATCAACATCCCGTCGTTCACGGCCAACGCGGTACTGGCGTTACCCGCGGCCGGATTCACTCCTTACATAATCGGCGGCGCCGGCCTCTACCGCCCAAGCGCGGATCTCACGGGGATCGGCAATAGCGCCGAGAATGATTTTGGCTTCAATGTCGGAGGCGGGATCAAGATTCCCTTGAGCACCAGCTTCGAGACGTTCATAGAAGCGAGGTACAACCGCGTAAACATCGGCGGCACCAACGGTGGCTCGGCGAGCTTCATTCCGGTTACTGTGGGAATCATGTGGTAGCACTTCTTCCGGCTGGTATGATACGTCCGAAGGAGTGAAAAAAGGGCGGCCTGTCTTTCGACAGGCCGCCCTTTTCTTTGCCCCGACCCTATGCCTACTGAACCGCGTTGACCATGTCGAAGATCGGCAGGTACATGGCCACGACCATGCCACCGACCACAACGCCGAGGAAGACGATCATGATCGGCTCGAGCAGCGACAGAAGATTGCTCACCGCGGCGTCGACTTCTTCGTCGTAGAAGTCCGCGATCTTGGACAACATCTCGTCCAGTCCACCGGTCTGCTCACCGACTGCGATCATCGAGATGACCATGGGGGGAAAGACTTTCGACTTCTGGAGCGGCTGCGCAATGGTATCACCGCCGGCAATCGACGAGCGCGATTGCATGATTGCGTCCTGAATCACGCGGTTGCCGGCCGTCTTGGCCGTTATCTCGAGGCCTTCGAGAATGCTGACGCCGGAGCTGATCAGCGTGCCCAGGGTGCGGGTAAAGCGCGACACGGCCGACTTGCGGAGCACATCGCCCAGCACAGGCGCGTGCAACATCAGTCGATCGATGACGAGCTTACCGTTCGAGGTCGCGTAGTACTTCTTACCGAAATA
This sequence comes from Gemmatimonadales bacterium, assembly GCA_038322455.1. Classification (GTDB taxonomy): domain Bacteria; phylum Gemmatimonadota; class Gemmatimonadetes; order Gemmatimonadales; family Gemmatimonadaceae; genus UBA4720. The sequence continues at coordinate 11,228 of JBBQFZ010000019.1, forward strand.
GCCGCCCGATATGATGATGGCACCGATCACCCACCAGTAGTGCTTTAGAAAGCCCGATGCCCCGATCACGATCCGTGTCGGCAATGGGAGCGCCTGGCCGGCAGAGGCAAACATTCCCGCGAACACCGGGATAACGAAGATGAGCAGCGTCACGACTGCAATGCCGGCCACGCTCATGATGACGGCCGGGTAGATCATGGCGCCCTTCACCTTTCTCACCAGCGCGTCGTTCTTTTCAAGGAACGTCGCGAGACGCATGAGAATCGTGTCGAGAATACCGCCGGCTTCACCGGCGGCGACCATGTTCACGTACAGGTTGGTGAACGCCCGGGGATGCTTGGAGAGGGCGTCTGCCACGGTGTTGCCCGACTCGACATCGAAAACGACTTTCCTGGTCACTTCCGCGAGGGCTTTGTTGTCGGTCTGCTCCGCCAGAATCGTCAACGCCTGCACTAGTGGCAGGCCGGAGTTGATCATCGTCGAGAACTGCCGGGTGAAGATGACCACGTCGCGGGTCTTGATCGATCCTTTGCCGATTTTCTTGGAGGCATCCTGATCGATTTTGACGACACTCAATCGCTGCTTTCTGAGCTGCGCAATTACATCGTCGCGCGAGGAGGCATCGATCGTCGCCGTGCGCAGATCGCCGTTGAATGCTCTCGCCGTATATGTGAACGTGGCCATTGACTAATCCCCTTAACGTTTCGCTGGTGAGCCCGACACGGGCCCACGTGTAGCTGCCGGCTTGCCGCCGGCTTGCTTCGTCCCATTGCTGTCTTCCGCGGGGTCCAGCTGTCCGATCATGCGCTGGAACTCGACGGGGTCGCCGCTTACTCGCAGGCACTCTTCCGCCGCGACCTCTCTGTTCATGTAGAGCTGGTACAGTGCATCGTTGAGTGTCTGCATGCCGAACTTCTTTCCCGACTGCATCGACGAATAGATCTGGTGGACCTTGTCGTCTCGAATGAGGGCACGGATCGCGGGCGTCACAACGAGAATTTCCGCGGCCATCACGCGGCCCTTTCCCTGTGCCTTCGGAAGCAGCGTCTGCGTGACGATGCCCTCGAGCACGAACGCCAGCTGGGCTCTGACCTGCGACTGCTGGTGGGACGGGAAGACGTCGATGATGCGGTTGATGGCTTCGGCGGCGGAGTTCGTGTGGAGCGTCGCGAAAGCGAGATGACCCGTCTCGGCGATCGTCAGAGCCGCGGCAATCGTCTCCAGGTCCCGCATTTCACCGATCAGGATCACGTCCGGATCTTCACGCAGCGCGTACTTGAGCGCGTTCGCGAACGACTTGGTATCGCTTCCAATCTCGCGCTGATTGACGATGCAGCCTTGATGCTTGTGGATGAACTCGATCGGATCTTCGACGGTGATGATGTGGCCTTTGCGCTCGCGATTGATCTTGTCGATCATCGCCGCGAGGGTCGTCGACTTACCCGAGCCAGTCGGGCCGGTGACCAGCACGAGGCCGCGCGGCTTGTCGGCCATCTTCGCGATGGCACCCGGCAGCCCCAGCTGGTCGAACGTCTTGATCGCGAAAGGAATCTGTCTGACGACCATCGACACGCATCCACGCTGCTTGAACACGTTGCCGCGGAAGCGTGCCAGGTTCTGAATGCCGAACGAGAAATCCAGCTCGTCGTCGAGCTCGAACCGTTTTTTCTGCTGCTCGGTGAGCACCGAATAAGCGATCTGGAGCGTGTCCTTCGGCGTCAGAGAGTACTCGACTCCCGAATTCGTGATGTCGCCGTCGACGCGGAGCTTGGGACGCTCGCCAGCGACGATGTGCAGGTCGGATGCGCCGCGAGTGACCATCTCCTCCAGCAACCCGCGGAGATTGATTCCCTGAGGCGGCGGCGGAGCGGACGGGGCGGACGTATCAATGAACGGTAAGGAGGTCATCAGCTGTCGATTCGAGAGTTAAGGATCACGCTGCGGTTTCGCGGACGATCTGATCCAGCGGGCATATCCCCTTCAACACCTTCAGCCAGCCATCCATGCGGAGCGTGAGCATTCCCTCTTCGATGGCGACCTTCTGGATTTCGGCCGCGCCAGCGCTCGTCATGATCAGCTTTCTGAGTCTGGGAGTCATGTTGAGGACCTCATAGAGTCCCTGACGTCCCTTGAGTCCGGAGCCGTCGCACTGCTCACATCCCTTTCCACGGAAGACGGGGAGGTCTTCCATCTTGGTGTCGAGAGTGATCTGGTCCATGAACGGCTTGGCGGTTTCGGTTGCGCGGACTTTCGCGTCGCTCAGCGCCATGTCGGTGAAATGCAGATCGCGCAGCGTCACACCACCACTGATCTTCGCGCCCGCGATCTCCGCCGGATCCATTTTGTAGGCCTCGGAGCACTTGCTGCAAACGCGCCGTACAAGCCGCTGGGCGAGAACGAGGTTTAGCGCCGACGCGACGTTGAACGGCTCGATGCCCATGTCCATGAGACGGGTGATGGTCTCCGGTGCGGAGTTCGTATGCAGGGTCGAGAGCACAAGATGACCGGTGAGCGCTGCCTTGATGGCGATGCCGCCCGTCTCCAGGTCTCGAATTTCTCCCAACATGATGATGTTCGGATCCTGTCGAAGGAACGCCTTCAGCGCCGCGGCGAAGGTCATTCCAATCTCGGTCCTCACCAGCACCTGATTGATGCCGAAAAGATTGTACTCAACCGGATCTTCGGCGGTCATGATGTTGACGTCGATGTTGTTGATCTTCGAGAGCGCCGAATAGAGCGTGGTCGTCTTACCGGAACCCGTTGGACCTGTGACGAGCACCATTCCGTAGGGATTCGATATCGCCTCCATCAGCTCGCGCTCGGCGCGAGGCTCGATACCGAAGGTCTGCAGGTCGAGCGTCAGGTTGCCCTTGTCGAGAATACGGAGCACGACTTTCTCGCCAAACAGGGTCGGCAGAGTGGATACGCGGAAGTCGATGACCTTATTCCCTATCTTCAGCTTGATGCGGCCGTCCTGCGGAACGCGGCGCTCGGCGATGTTCAGGCTCGCCATGATCTTGAACCGTGAGATGAGAGCGGGCCGCATCTTGATGGGCGGCTTCATGATCTCGTGGAGCGCGCCGTCGATGCGGTACCGAACGCGGAGCTCCTTCTCGAAGCACTCGAAGTGGATATCGGACGCGCCTTTCTTCAGCGCGTCGGTCATGATTGCGTTGATGAGCTTTACGACCGGGGCCTCGTCGATGAGCGCCCCGCCGTTGTCCGCCGCGTTTTCGTTCTCGCTCTCGAGAATCTCGATGTCATCGTCCACCAGATCGGAGAGGAGATTCTCCATCTGTGCTTCGCCGGACTCGTAGAATTTCTCGATCGCGTTGCGGAGTGTGAACTCGCCAGCGATGACCGGGAAGATGTCGAGCCGGGTGATGAACTTGATGTCGTCCAGAACCGACATGGATGCCGGGTCGGACATGGCGACGGTAAGCGTCCGGCCGTCGCGCTTGAGCGGGAGTACGCTGTGCTTCAGCGCAAGCTCACCGGGAATGAGCTTGGCGATGCGGGGATCGACCTGGAACTTCGAAAGGTCGACGGCGGGCATCTTGTGCTGCCGCGCGAGCATTCTGGTGAGGTCGGTTTCCTTGACGAAACCAAGCTTGACCAGCGCATAGCCTACGCGCGTGCCGTTGTTTCTCTGCTCGGCAAGAGCCTTGTTCAGCTGGTCTTGTGTGACCAGCCCCTCTCTGAGGAGCAGATCGCCGATTCTCGGCGTTTTGGCGGCAGGAGCTGTCAAGGACGCATGTCCCTCCGGTGAGGCTTCCTGCGTGCTTTTGGCAGTTCGGATGGCCTGGATATGACTTCGTTGTTAGGACGCGGGACGAGAGAGAAGGTTACGCTCGCTCGGAGCTTTCCTACCATAGAGGAACCGACTCCTTTCACACGTACCAGACCCTCGATTGAGCCGAACGGACCGAGAGAATCACGATCGGCCACGATCCTTTTGGCGAGCGCGGGACCTATGTACCTCAAGGACTCGATTTCGTGCTCAGTCGCAACGTCCAGATCAACGGGACCGACGGGCTTCGGGGGGTCTTTCTGCTTCTTTTCGCGCTTCGGCTTGCGCAATCCGGCGTGGCGCGCCGAATCCGCGACTTTGATCTGATGCTCTAGCGCCGAGCGGGCTCGGGAATCGGACGGCGAGCGGCTGTGGAGGGTACGGTAGGCCCGGGTGGAGGCCCCGAGGACCAGCACGGTCGAGAAAAAGAGGAGCGCTTTGCGCTCGGCGTGGGTCGGCATTAGCCGAGACCCTACCGCCCAGGCGGAATACTACGTCACCGAATGCGCGCGGGGTGCGGCGTAGTCTTCCATGGAGGTTGTGAGGGCCAGCGTGCCAGGTACCAACACTCCCGCGATGGCAAATGGGACCGTGAGTTTCCCCTTCATTTTCTTATCGGCTTCTTATTGGCGCGTGACCAACGAGGTGGCTACGTCCCCGACAATACCCAGGGATTTTGCGGAGATCTTGTCCATCGTGTCCTGCGGCGTGTGGTGCGGCGGGTAGGTGAGGTCGATTACGTCGATCACGTGAATGCCAACGTTGAGCAGCGGAATGTGGTCGTCCGTGATCAGTCCCCCACTCTCCTGCACGAAGACATCGCCGTAGCCGCGGTCGGCGGCCGTCTGCCACACCCGCGAGACAACCTCGGGTGCCTGCTGAAAGGAGTTCATCTCGTACGGTATACGGAGATCCTTGTCTCCGATCATGTCAAAGAGAACGCCGTAGAGCGGCTTGTATCCGGGCGAAGGCAGGTGGGTCGCGAAATACTTGGCGCCGATGAGGACGTCGACCTCGGGCGGACCGAACTGGCCGTAGTCCTCGCCGTCGGTGAAGAGCAGGTCGACGCCCACGTTCGGCTTGGTTTTCTTGAGGACGTCACCGAGTGCGACGAACATCCCCACGCCGGACGCGCCGTCGTTGGCCCCAGGTACCGCCATCTTGCGCTCCGCGTCCGTCGCGGCTGACTCGGACACGGGTCTCGAGTCCCAGTGCGTGAGATAGAGCACTCGCTCGCTTAGCTCCGGGCGGAAGCGCGCGAGGATGTTGCGAAGCGGGACCTTTTTGCCGTCCGCGGTAGTGTAAATGAAGCTTTGGACGATCACGGTGTCGGCTCGCGCCCGCATCTGCCGGATGATCCAATCCCCGGCTTGTTTGGCTGCCGGAGATCCGGGGACGCGCGGACCGAAATCCACCTGCGCCTTCGCGTATCTGTAAGCCGCCGATCCATCGAATCCCGTCGACGTTCTGGCGGCCTTGCTCTGGCTCGCAGCGCTCCCCTTCTGCGCGTCGCCACGACACGCGACGGCGAGCGATACGAGGACGGCAACCCACACTGATCTCACTTGAATTCCCCGGCGTAGAACTGCAGATGCATCACCGCGCTGAGCACCGTTTGAGTGAACTGGCGGTTAAGGTTACGGTCGAAACTCTGAACGCGCGAGACCACAAAGCTGGACGAGAGATTTTCCGCGACATCCGTATCGGCGCTCATGCTGAACGCGCGGCGGCCGTTGTCGGAGAGCCGGCTCTCGCCGGTGAGGGCGAGCGGATTGACGACGAAGTTCTGTCCCTGGCTTTTCTGGAAGCTCACCCGTGTGCGCAGGTCGCTGCGCGCATTCCACGTAGTGGGAAGTCCCCACGGCTTCGCCAGATCGATGCTGAAATCGGAGTTGTCGCCGTTGCTGCTCAATCCCGGCTTGGCGTCGAGCCGCTTCGAAAGCGAGAATCCAACGGTGCTCGACACAGGGCGGGCGCCGGCAAATACTATTGATCCGCTCACCGGGTAGCTCCGGACTCTGAGCTGTCCCCGATCGTCCGCAATCTCGCCGAAGAAAGGCTGCGTTCCATTGAACTGCCGCGTCTCGAGCACGCGCGCGTTGGCGCCGATCGAGGAGATGAGCCCGCTGAGCCCCGCAGGTCTGCCCGCCCAACGAAACGAGACATCCGGGAAAACCACCTGCGTCCCGTCTACTACTTCCTGCGCTTCATCGAACCGGCGCGTCCAGTTTCTCGTGTTGATCCGCTGGTACCTCGTGGCGATGCTTGCACCCAGCGGCAGGTTGAGGGATTGGTTCAGGGAAAGCTGCGTCACTACACCCACACTCGTCGCCAGCTCGCCGCCGAGCTCTCGGAACGTGTTGATCCCACCGAGAGCAAGCTGGTAGCCGAGACTCGCGGGTACAGCGCTTCCGTCGTACACGGAGAGGACGCTTCGGTTGAAGTTGAGGTCGACGGGCTGGAGCCCGCTCAGAAATCCACGCAGAAAGCTGTTGCTGTCCGTGTAGAGCTTGATCGCCCGCGGCAGATCCAGCGTCAGGCCGGCCGTGGTCGTCTGCGAATTCCCAAGGCGGCGTGGAATCCGCAGGTTGCCGGTGCTGTCGCCCTCACGCGCGAAGCTCAAGGTGTTCGGATCGCGCAGCATGTTGTACGACGTTCCGAAATCCAGCCTCGGCCTGAACCAGGCCGTAATCGGCGGCGAGATGTTGATTCCCGCCTGCATGGCTCGCTCACTCTCCAATCCGGTGTCCGTACCAAGCAGGTGGTCGCGATCACTCGCCGCCACGATTCCGAGAGGAGACTGGCTTCCGTACCCGCGCAAATCGCGAACCGAAGTGATGTCCCAGCGAACAGACGCGGCCTTGAACGGATGGAACACGAGGCTTGTTCCGTTGCGCCATGTTCTGTTCAATCCGACTACGGCGCGCGCGGTGTCGTCGAACGCGACCGCCGGCTTGAGGAAGGACACGCGATCGTCGTGTCCGTTCGTGTAGACGCTGGTGAGGTGAAGCTCGCTGGGCGACCATCGCGCGATCTCCGGACCGAGCGCGCGGGTCAGATTGAAATCGAGTCCGACCACGAAGTTCTTTGCCTTGCCATCCTCGTACTCGCTCCGGGACCTTCCAGTGGTATAGGACGAGCTGAGCGCGAGGTTGTTGAGGATTGGCGACCACTTCGATCCGGTCAACGGCTTCGAGCGCCGAATGCTGAAAGTCATCGAGGTCGCGGCCGACAGCGGCGTGCGCAGACCCTGCACCGCCTCTGCCTCGATGTCCGACTGTGACACGTAGAAAGGATCTACCGATGCTGAGGTGTAGTTGATGGTGAACGGAATCGACAGACCCAGCGAGGAAGGAAGCAATTTCTCGAGGCGAAATGCCGAGCTTATATCCAGGCTGTTGTCGGTGAGAAAGGACGGCTGCTCGGCAAGTTGCCGGAAGTTGGGATCGCGCCTGCTTGCGTTGATGCGAATGTCGGCAAAATCGCTGGCGACGATGGTGAGACCCGTTTGGCCGGCGAATCCAGTCGCGTTCACAACACCAGCCAGCCTGATGTCATCGACCCACATCTCGAGAGTGTCGGAGGGAAAGATCGGATTCGCTCCCGCCCCGGCCGGCAGGCGCAGCATTCCCACCGCCAGCTCCTGGACCGCGGCGAGGTTGGGGGGACTGACGCCGGGATCGAGCGTGTACACGATATATCCATCGCCGCACGCCGCGTAGCGCGCAGCCGGGGAAGCACCCGCGGGCAAGGGAGTATTTGCGATCAGCAGCGAGTCGATGCCCGTGCAGGTGTTCCGCTGTTTGCCCTGCAGATACGCGTTCTGGATCTGCGCCCTCAGAGCGAATATGCGACTGAAATCCACCTTGATCTCCGGCAGCCATGCCTGCTGTCCCTTTCCGGAATTGAGTGGAGTCCGATACAAGTAAAAGTTGTTGTCGTCGCGTCCGATCTTGATGTAGAACTGGAGCTCTCCACCCGGTCCCCACCCGCTGCTGACTCCCCGGGCCCAGAGTCGCAGCGCCTTGTAGCTCATGAAGTTTCTTTCGCCCTCAGGGAACCGGTAATACGCCTCGGCGCGGTCCAGCACCGCCATGTCCGTGGCGGTGAGCCGCAGGGAGCGCTCGTTGACTTGCACTCGCCCCGCCTGGAACGCCACGGTCTTGCTGGTCGGAGCGTCGGTGACGCCGGGTGGCGATTCGTAGGAGACATCGGCGTTGCGGACGTTCTTGTCCTGCGTGCCGATCACTCCGGACTGAACGGCACCGAAGGTTGTTTGATCTCCGGCGATACCGTGCAGCGTGCGGTCGCTCGTCTTGAGCCAGGGAGCGCCTGTCAAACGCAGTCGCGCGAGCGGGACGGTACTGAACTCGTCGTCTCCCAGGCCATCGCCCGATATCATCGTGATCCGAAGAGCCCGGGCGCGCCGCAGCAGGGGACGGCCGAGCGAGTCGTCGGGAGTGCGGAAGGGAACGCGAAAGAGTACCCAGCAGATGTTATCGCGCGGACCGCGCGGGTGGCCGGCGAGCGGAGGCGCCGGACTGCACTTTCCAACCCGTGTCCACTTCCTCTGATCGGCGAGGTTCACGATGTACCGCTGCCACTTCTCCTGGTCGCGCTCGGCGGTGGTAAGATTCAGGACGTTGTCGGCATCGATGTCCTCTTCGTCGAGGCGGTTGTTGTTGATTGTGCAATCGATTTTGGAATCGCCCAGAACCTGCCGGAGGCTGTAGCCGCCCCGGCAGGTCTTGGCCGAGTACACCGTATCGATCGTCGTCGCGCCGGTGCCTAGCGTGTCGTACACCACGACGAGGGTGTCAACCACATCCCCGGGAAGGCCGTTGTCGTTTATGGCGACGTTGAAGGCGCGGGAGAATGGATCGCGTTCGCTATCGAGTTGATCGAGTCCCTGAATTTTTTTGCCACGATATGTCGTATCGCGGGAACCCGCGGTCGAGCCGGCGACGATGCGGATCGTGTCGGGTCCGAAGGTGACTGAGTTCTCGGAGATGTCGCCAAAATCGAAAACCAGCGTGGGACTCTCGGTCCCGGTGACCGGAATCTGAGCCCAGAATTCCAGATTCTCGGCGTGGGAGATATCGGTTCCGCTCGGACCAAGCACGGTTCGCACGGACCGCCAACGGCGCCCGGCAAGCGAATTCGCTATGGTCCAGCGAAACGCGCTAGTCGCGTAGTCGAGCTGACCACCCACTGCCAGCGGGTAGAGCGTAAGCCATAGGAGCTGCTCGGGTCCCACGACACCGGCGCCGACCTGCGTGACGAGCGTGTCTATCTCGTTGATAGAGTACCGAACGGCCTTTCCGTCGGCATCGACGCCGTTGGTTTGCCACGCGAGCGTGGCAGCGCGCGCGAGGTCGAAAACGCTGGCGCCGAAGCGCGCCGGAATCCGCGTTCCCAGAGAGGGTTGACTGCTGAAGTACCACTGCGGGTCTGCCAACGGGATGTTTAGCCCGCCTTCTCCCTCGAATGATTCCAGATACGCCTGCTGGGACGCGTTCGTCTGCGGCCGACTCGCCGCGAGCTCCGCCGAAAACCCGATTCGGGAAGGAATCGTTGTCGGCCCGAACGGGAGCTTCGAGACAAGGCTCGTGAGCGGCTCGGCATCGAAGCTGAACAATGCGCTCACACCCGCGACGAGCGAGGCCGCGGGCTCGAAGCCAAGTGGCGGGCGGGTGAAGTTCGTATGCTGACTTTGGGAGATCGCCGTGAAGTTGATCACGCCGTTGTCGAGTGGAAATTCCGCCGTCGCGCCGAGTATGGACGTTGGAGTCTCCTCGAAAACCGGATTTTCCTCGTACCGCACCGAGACCTGCCGGGGACGCGGGAAAAGCGTATCGGGCCGGTTGAAGGAAACGCGCCCGAGATCGTAGTCGACGGAGTAGTCGGTGCCTCGCGTCAACGGAATCCCGTCAACCAGAAGCCGTTCCGAATTCGGACGCACTTGCACGGTTCCGAGCATGAGGGTTCCCCCATCTCCGCTACCCTCGGCCTGATAGCGCGCGCGAATGTGATAGACGGCTTCGGGTCGCTGTGCGGAGCGAACATACTCGGGCGGCGTCGTATAAATCGTGTCGTTGGTGGGATTACCCGCGGTAGCCAGCCCGTTTTTCGCGAACGGCTTGGCTGAGGGGAAAATCAGAAACTGGTCGCGAATCGTTCGTGAGCCGGGAGAGCCGAGGCTAAGCTCGAAGTTCGGATCGCTGGGACGCGGCCATATGCGATTCTCGAGATCGAAGCTCGAGCTGTTTGTCGCCTGCGCCAGTCCGAACAGCTTGAGATAGGTGTCGGCGTTGCCGCCAACCGGCTTCTCCTGGTCCTCGCTGCTTCCAGTTACGACCTTGAGAGTTACGCTCTGCCTCCGAAGGTCGGGTCCGCCGAGCCTGTACACACTCCTGATCTCGCGATCGAACGCCGGATCGCCCGGCTGCACGTCCGGATCCCAGATCAGGTTCGCAAACTGCTCGCGCGCGGAAGTGAAGGAGAGATCGGGGGTTCCACCGGTGGGAGAGTAAACCGTATCGCGACCGTTGATGCGAACGCGATACGCGACGACGAGTCGCTCGTTGTTGAGCGCGAGTGGACGGACGAGAGCGATCCAGAGCAGCGACGGATCGGCGTAGTAGTCCACCCCCTCCCGCAGATACTCGTAAACCTGGCCGCGGCGCGAACGCGGATTCCCGAGCAGGCGGAATTGTGGGCCACTCGGGTTGGGCGGCTGACCGCCAATGAGAAGGCGATAGAGAAATATTTTGGTGGGACGAAGCGTATCCGGGAGCGACGCGGAGAGTCTGGCCATTCCCCGCGTGTCGAGGATGTCGAAGTTCGGATAGACGTTCCCCAGGAGCTTTGGATCGATGGTGAAGAAGAACCGTCGCGGCTCGAACTGATAGTCCTCGATCTTTCTGTCGATCGCCTGGAGGGTACGGTCGCCAACCGTGAATACGTGATCCCGGACGATGTTTCCCTTCTGCTGCGCGAGGATCGTCTTGAGCCGCATCGAGCCTATCTTCATGACACCCTGAACGCCGTAATTGCCGCTGGGAATGCCGGCCGTGATGTAGCGCGATGCCGGCGGCTGGAAAGTGACGTTTCCAACCTCGAGGCGTTGCAGCGCCTCGTTTCCCTTCCCCTCGTAGTAAATGGAGATGTTGTTCGACGCGTCGAATTCGCGCCGCGTGTCGTAGTCGAGGTTGACGTGGACGCGATCGGCCACGATGCCCCCGGACTTGGCCGCGAACTGAAAATCGACGAGCGGCTCGAACGCGCTCCGGCAATTGGCGCTGGGATCGAAGAACAGCGTCGAAGAGCAGAGCGCACTCTGATTTTTCTCCCCCCGAAACTCGAGGCGTCCGTCCACTTGTAGCCCGAGGTCGGCGTATTCGCCCAGCAGGGGAACAGGGTTTGTCGCAACGGTTGGCTTGGGTTTGGGAGGCAAATTGCCCGGATACGCGGGGGGCGCCGCGGCAGTCGCGAAGTTGGTCGTGGCAACCTGCCCCCAGACGGCCTGGAGAATCGTCCTCATGTTCTGCTGAAATGCAGTGGCCCGCGCGGCTTCGATCTGTGCCTGCGCCTGGCGGAACGATTCCCTGTCGCCAAGTAAGATGATCGAGGGAAGAGTCAGCGGCAGCGTGTCTCGACCCAGACCGAGGCGAATGCCCGGCAGGCCGGGAGTCCCTGTTGGCGGAGTCGCTGGTCGGGTTGGCGTGACCGTGCGGGTGGTATCGCGCGGGTCCTGCCCGCGCGCGGTAGAGCCCACCGCGCACAGCATCGAAAGCGCGGCAAGCCCGAGCATGAAAAGGCGTCCGCTTTGCCTGCTGAGGCGCGCGGAACTCGTTGTCTGCGTGTCGCTTACCCACGAGCGCACGGTATATTTCACTCTGTGAAGATACTGCACCGCTACGTGCTTAAGGAACATCTAGGTCCGCTTACGTTCGCCCTTACGGCGCTGACATCGATCTTGTTGCTGCAGTACATCGGCAAGCATTTCGGGGAGCTGGTAGGAAAGGGTCTGCCGACGTTCGTCATTGCGGAGTTCTTTGGGCTCTCCATCCCTCTGACGGTGGCGCTCACGCTGCCGATGGCTGTGCTGGTCGCCACGTTGTACGCCTTCAGCAGGCTCGCGGCAGAAAACGAAATCACGGCGCTCAAGGCGAGCGGCGTGAGTCTCGTGAGCGTGCTCAAGCCTGTGCTATGGGCAGCCCTCGGCGTGACGCTCGTGATGGTCGGATTCAACGACCAGGTGCTCCCGAGGTCGAACCACAAGCTTGCCACGCTGCAGCGGGACATCGCCCAGAAGAAGCCGACGTTTGGCTTGCGCGAACAGGTGATCAACGAGGTGATTCCGGGAAAGTTTTATCTGCGGGCGGGACATCTCGACGAAGCCACGAACCTCATGCGCGAAGTGACGATCTACGACATGTCCGATCCGACGCGGCGACAAACGACATATGCAGATAGCGGCAACATGAAGATGAGCAAGGGCATGACCGACCTCGAGCTCACTCTGTACAACGGGAACAACCAGGACGTTCCAATGGCCAACCCGAACGAGCTGCAGCGCCTCTACTTCGACTCGACTCGCATTCGCTTTCGCGGCGTCGGAAACCAGTTTCAGAAGACGAACGCCGATTCGTACAAGAGTGACCGCGAAATGACGGTGTGCGAGATGCAGGAAGCTCAGGACAAGTCGCGGCGCGAGCACGCGGCGGCTCAGAGGGATTTCGAAAAAACGCTCGCATCGCTGAGGAAATCGAAAGCGAAGATTAGCAAGGAAGCGTTGGCCGTAAATTCTGCGCCGCCGTGGGACATTGGGCTCGGGCGCCTGTATTGCAACATCGTCGGTCTGGTGGTCCCCAAGACAGCAGGTGCGCAAGCCGTCTCGTCTACGCCCAGACAGATAGTTCCGCAACCGTCTCGAGTCCCGCCGAAAGCCATTGCTCCCGAACTGCGAGCCCTGGACGGGCCAATCTCATCGGCCGACTCCCTCCAGCGTGCGCTTGCGATGGAGACAGCCACCATCGAGGGGCTTCGCGTCAAGCTCGACGACAGCTCGCAGCTGATGAACGCTTACGGTGTCGAGATACACAAAAAATTCGCGCTTGCCGTCGCGTGCTTCGTGTTCGTCCTACTCGGCGCGCCGATCGCGCTGCGGTTTCCACGGGGGGGCGTGGGACTCACGATCGGCGTGAGCCTACTGGTGTTTGCGCTCTACTACGTCTTCCTGATCGCGGGTGAATCGCTGGGCAAGCGGGGATTCATGCCGGCAGTCGTGTCGATGTGGATGGCCAACGTGATCTTTGCGGCGATCGCGCTCCTCATGTTGCGGACGATGGGCAAGGAAGGAAGCACGGCGCGCGGCGGCGACATGCGAGAGATGTTCGACTCGCTTCGCGGGTGGGCCCGATCGAAGATCGGCAGGAAAAAAGTGGTAACGCAGCCGGGACAGGCCGCGGCCTGATGCGAATGGTGCGCGCGCTGGACCGATATGTGTTCACGGAGTTCTGGAAGATATTCGTCACGACGGCACTGGGATTTCCGATCCTGGTCAACATCATCGATCTTACTGACAACCTCGACAAGTATCTGGGTCAGAATCTGAGCACCGCCCGCATCGCGCTGAGCTATGTGTACTGGCTGCCGGACTCGATGTTCATGGTGCTTCCTGCGGCTGTGCTTTTTGCGACCGTCTTTTCCATCGGCGCGCTGACTCGACACTCCGAGATCACCGCTGCCAAGGCTTCGGGAATAAGCTTCTATCGATTCATAGCGCCGATCTTTGTCGGAGCCATCATTGCCACCCTGCTAGGCCTCATGCTTGGTGAGCTGGCGCCGTTGACCAACAAGAAGCGGCTGGACATTCTGCAGGTCAACAAGGCGAACAACAACAACGACCGCTACAATTTCGCATACGCCGCGGATGGAGGGCGGGTCTACAAGATCGGGGCGCTGCATCTGCTCAGCTCCTCCATCGAAGGCGTAGTGATCGAGCGAAAGGGCAAGGGACCTGACTACCCGTCCTACATCATCTCAGCGGACAAGGCGACGTACGCAACCCGCCGGGGATGGCTATTGGAAAAGGGTGCAATGCATGTTCTCACCGACTCGATGGAGAATCTCACAATCGGTTTCGACTCGCTGGTGGATAAGCACCTCTCGGAGGCGCCGAAGCAGCTCACGCTCGCGCAGAAGGCTCCAACCGACATGGGCTTCCGCGAGCTGGGACGCTTCATCACCTCGATGGAGCGATCCGGCGCGGAGGTAAACGAGCTGCGTGTGGAACGCATGCTAAAGCTCTCCATTCCCATTACCTGCATCGTGATCCTTCTCTTCGGCGCTCCCTTGGCAACGAGCACGCAACGAGGTGGAGCGGCTTACGGAATCGGGGTGAGCCTCGCGACAACGGTAATCTTCCTGATGTTGATTCAGCTGATGAAGGGCATCGGCGGGAAAGGAATGATCCCCGCGGATCTGGCAGCGTGGCTGCCAAGCATCATATTCGGGTTTGTGGGAATCGTACTGTTTGCGCGCGTGAGAACTTGAGCCGAGACCCACTCGGCTTTCTTCGCAGTATCGGTCAGCGCGCGTACTTCATGCGCGACATCGGTCGCGCGCTCAGGGATCCCAGAACCTACGGACCCGAGCTTTTCAAGCAGATGCGGAACATAGGTGTTGAGTCTTTTCCGCTGGCCGCCATCGTCGCGGCATTCATCGGCGCCGTAACAGCCTTCCAGACGCGTTACCAGCTGTTCGGAGGCGTGCAGCTGTCGGTGGTAGGGTTGATTTCGCGCCAATCCATCATCCTCGAGCTTGGGCCGCTGCTCACCGGCCTGGTTCTGACGGGGCGTGTGGGTGCTCGCATCACCGCGGAGATCGGGACGATGCGCGTGACGGAGCAGATCGATGCGCTCGAAACTCTGGCGTACGATCCGATCGCCTACCTCGTGGTGCCGCGATTGATGGCCGCGCTGGTGATGGTTCCGGTGCTTACTATTCTCGCCGACGCGGTTGGAGTCGGCACCGCAATGCTGACCGCCGTGACGGCGACGGATTTGACGGTAGCGGATTTCAGCGCGGGCCTAAGGCTGTCATTCACCCCGTTTCAGATAGTGTATAGCATCATCAAGGCGACTATATTCGGGGGCGCGATAGCCTTCTTCTGCTCCTACGAGGGTTATACCGCGAACGTCGGCGCCGAAGGCGTCGGACGGAGCACCGCGCAGGCAGTCGTTGTGACATCCGTTGCGATCCTCGTGCTGGATGCGCTCACCGCGCTCCTGCTGGCCCCTTATCTCCAGGCATGAAGACAAGAGACGAAGTTATGGTTGGTCTGCTCGTTACCGTGGCGGTCGTGGTCACGGTCGTGGGCTCGCTCTGGCTCGCGCGCGGCGGGTTGTCGAAAGGCTACCCGCTTTATGCCAAATTTCCGTGGGGCGCGGGCCTCAAGCAGGGCCAGCCGGTTCTTCTTGTTGGCGTGAACGTGGGCTATGTGGACCAGGTGGATCTCCACCAGGACGGCATCCTGGTGACGACGCTTCGCGTGGGCAAAGACTACAAGGTCCCAGTCACGAGCAAGGCGGCGGTCGTTCCCAACGGAATTTTCGGGGACCAGGCTGTTGCACTCACGCCATCGAAACCGGATCCGCGCTCATTCAACCCAGGCGACACGATTCCGATCGGGCCCTCGACTCCGGGAATCTCGGAGCTCACGAGCAAGGCCGATTCCATAACGCGATCCGTCAACGCGATCACAACGGCGCTGGAGCAGCAGCTGGTCGCGGCGGGCGGCATTCGCGATCTCAGGAACACCATCGGCGCGACGAACCGTCTCGTCAACGAGTTCGCTTCGATAGCCTCGGAGCAGTCGCGGCAGTTGTCGGCCACGATGACATCACTGCGTCGCGCGACGAGCGCGGTCGATCCGGCAAAAGTGGATTCAACGGTGAGCAACCTCCGGACGGCGAGCGCGAACATGGCCGAGATGAGCGCCCAGCTCAAGGCAACGACTGGCAAGCTCGACATGATAATCGCGAAGGTGGACAGCGGGAATGGCAGCGCCGCCAAGCTGCTGAATGATCCCGGCGCCTACAACGATGTGCGCGCGCTCCTCCAGCGGATGGATTCTCTCATCGCCGACATCAAAAAGAATCCGAAGCGCTACATCAACGTGAAAATCTTTTAGCGGCTTCTGCCGTTTTGGGCCGGTGCACTCGCGGCGGCGGCTGCCGCAGCTGCCATCGCACTCTGTAGCCCACCGCCAGGACTACCAGCAGCAGGCACAGCTCGACGTAGACTTTTTCGCCGTCGAGGAAGTCGATCGGCGCGTCTTTCAGCTTCGGGTCCGTGAGGATGCCGTGCACGAAGAAGAGAGCGGCCACCCCGTAAGCCGTGAAGTGGAGCGTCTTCCACGCGCGTCGACCTAGCTCGCGCCTGAAGTAGGACGTGAGAACGACGAAAGCGAGGGCGTATAACGCCAAGGCGCCGAGCACATTTATCCACGGCTGCCTGGGCGCGTGCACCGGGTAGAGAATGTCGAGCAGGGTGAACTTCGCGGTGGATGAGAACAGGATGATCACCGGATGTACCGATGCGATGGTGAGCGCGATGTACGCCGTCCAGTTGTGGAGCTTGAAGGTATTGATGCGCCGGTGCGGCCAGCTGCGGACCGGATTGTACTTCATCGACATCACGAGCCCAATCAGGATGTTGAGCGTGAGCAGCGTCATCGCCGTCAGGCCGAAGTAGCTGGATAGGTCTATCGCCGACATTTGCCCGGGAAATGGAAAAAAGAATGCCGGCGGGATAGTCCCGCCGGCATTCCTATTTTACTGCCTTCGCGAATTCCTTCGCTGGTTTCAGCCGATCAAAACGCGTACTTGAGCTGGAGCTGCAGCGCATAGTTCGACGGAGCGTTCCTGGTGTTGAACTGCTGGAATGGCGAGAAGATGAACACCGACTGCGCGCCGCTGGCCCACTTGAGCGGCTGGCCGGGAGCGGCAACCGTGTTGCGGCGGGCGAGAAGGCTCGGGCTGTTGCTGCTGCCGAGGTCCTGCGCGCCCCAGTTCTTGTTGAGCAGGTTGAGGAAGTTGAAGACGTCGAGCTGGAGGATCAGGTTCTGCCCTCTCAGCGTCGGCAACGGCTGGCGCACCGAGACGTTCATGAACTTCGTCCACGGGGTGCGGCAGGAGTTACGCGTCATGATCTTGCCGCGCTGCGAATTCAGGCATCCGTGGGAAGAAATGAAAGCCTCGAGCGAATCCGCCTGCATCGCCGGGGAGAGATTTCCATTCTGCTGGAAGAGAATCTCGGATGCCACGTGCGCATCAGTCGGAACGTAGACGGGATCGTTGGCGGTCGAACCGTCGCCGTTTATGTCGCCGTTGTAGACGTACTCGAACGGCACCCCCGATTCACCGACGAATGTGAAGGAAACGCCGGTCCGGGTGGGGAAACTATATGTGCCGCCAGCGATGACGCGATGGGGCACGTCAAACTTCGCTGGAGCGAGTACCTGCGCGTCCTGCCGGCCCGAATACGAGCGGCCGAAGGACCAGTTCGAGAATGCTACCGATGACGTGAGATCCCAGACGCTGTACGAGTGTCCGTAGGTGTAGGCGACCTGCCCCTCGAAGTTGTTCGAGAAGCGCTTCTGGAGCTCACCGGTGTAGCTGTATGAGTAATCGTGGGTCTTGGTGTTGCTGAGATTGATCACGTCGCCGAGGGAGCGCGTCGTACCCGGGATCGGTTTGCGGGAGGGCACCGCGTTGCCGGCTGAGGATGGGATGTCGCCGTAAAGCTGACGGCCATTGCGGTCCTGGCCGATCGGATCGTTGACTATTCCGATATTCTGATAGTAGAAGTTCGCGACGGATCGAGTGTACAGCGCCTCGAACGTTCCAATCACATTCCACGGGAGAAGGCGATCGTAGCCGGCCGATGTCCGCCACACCGATGGGAATTTCAGATCGGGGGCGACGGTGTTGGCCGTGATGTTCGGCGTGAGCGCTGGATTCGTGCAGCTCTGAGCCGGCAAGGTACCCGCGTTCGGCATTGTTGGAGAATTCGCGCCGTTGCAAACGAGATTGCCGTAGCCGTTCACGCCCGAGTTGCCGAAAAGGTTGCTCAGCCAGACGTAGGCAGGGCGGCCGACAAAGACTCCGGTGCCTCCGCGAAGCTGGTTGCGCTGATCCCCCGTCACGTCCCAGTTGAAGCCGAAACGCGGTGACCATTGTTTTACACTGCGCGGCACGTTTGTCGTGTTGATCCCGAGGGTGTTCTGAACGTCCGCGTTCAGACCGGGTCTCGATGTGAGGCCAGGCATGTCGAGACGGAGCCCGAACGTAGTGCTCAGCCTCTCCGTCGTCTGCCATTCATCCTCGGCGTAGAAGCCGAGGGTTCGAGCATTGAAGTGCGCCGCGCCATCAGTGTTGTCGAGCTTGATTCCAAGCGTGGAGGTGCTGGGTCTGTTGGCGATGAGTGAGTCAAGCGTGCCGAAGGTGAAATTTCCCAGAGAATTCTGGGAGAACAGGTTCCGCACCTTGAAGAACTCGTTCTTGGTACCGAGCGTGAAGCGGTGACTCCCGGCGGGAATCGTAAAATTGTCTGTGAGCTCAAAAATATCCTGATCCAGCTGGTTGCCTTGCGAGGAGTTGTCGGTGCCCGCAGACATCTGGCCGGTTCCTCCAGCCTGACTGGTGGTGCGTGAGATCACAACGAATGGCGCTTCGATCGGCACAACGCGGGCATCGCGGATCCGCGTAAGGCCGGTCAGGAACTCGTTGTTCGAGCCGTTATTCATGCTCGAGAACAGCTGCGCCAGATAGCTATTGGTGGTCGAGCGGAAATTGTAGCCGTTGTTCGAGAGATTGAGACGCGTGGGGCTGCGGCTGAAGATGTCCTGCTGCGCATTGACGTAATTGTATCTCGCGACAAGTCGGCTGCTCGCCGGCAGATTGATGAGATCCAACCGCGCGAAGACGTTAGAGAGCGGATTCTGGTTCTTGACCAGCGACCCATCTCCCGGATCCGCGAAACCATACTGCGTCTGGAGGATGTTGCGGAGACTGTCGACGCCGGCGCTCGTCGCAGGTGGCTTCGGAAGGAGACCGGCGGGCTGACCGATGTACGGTCCCGACGACGGGGCATTCTGCTGCTGCCACTCCGGTGCAACCGAGAACAGCAGCCTGTCCTTGATGATCGGACCACCGAGCCAGAATCCTTCCTGCTTCACCGTGAAGGGAGCCGCGCGAAGATAGTCGACGTCCCGCTCAAGTTTCTCACTTCGGTTCGCGAAAGTCGCGGATCCATGGAGCTCATTCGATCCCGTTTTGGTTACTGCATTGACGAGCGCTCCGGTGAAATTCCCCTGACGAACGTCGAATGGCGAGAGAAGGATCTGATATTCCTTGACTGCCTCGATCGAGATCTGCTTGGCGCCTGCCTGCCCGCCTGGCTGGCCGGTGGACCCGAGTCCGAAGAGGTCATTGGCGACGGAGCCGTCGATCTGGATTCCGTTGAACCGATTGTTCTGGCCACCGCCGGAGTTGCCCGGTCCCTTCGTGGAGATCTGTGGCGACAATGCCACGAAATCCGTGAAATTGCGGTTCAAGGTCGGTAGGCGCGCGATCACCGAGTCGGTGATGGTCGTCGAGATGCCCTTGTGCGAGCTGCTGATGACGGCACTCGAGGCCTCGCCAGTGACTTGCACGCCAGCGAGCTGTGTGGCCTGAGTGACCATCACCATGTCGACGCGCGCGTTCTGTCCGAGCGAGACGAATACGTTGCTGCTGTCGCGCGCAGAAAAGCCAATGCGCCTGACGGTAACGGTGTATGGGCCTCCGACCTCGAGGCCTTGCACGTAATATCGGCCGTCGCTGCGCGACATCCCGCCGCTACGCGAGCCCGTGGCGCGATTCACCACTTCGATCTGGGCCGATTCCACCGGCTGGCCCTGGTCGTTCGTTACGGTGCCGCTGACGGCTCCGGTCGTGACTCCCTGAGCGAGGGTGGGGTTAGAAACTGAAAACAGGAGTGCTGACACGGCAGCACAGAGAAAGTGCAAACGGTATTTGGCCATGGTCATGAGTTTGTGAGGATTGGATAAGCTACGGTTTGGTGGCGGACGCGGTCAAGGAAAAAAAGTCACGAGTCGGTCACTATTTCGGCAGTTCCGCGCTTCGTCAGGAAAAAAATGGGAATCCCGAGAAGAATCACGCCGAGGACGACGAGCGTGGGCACCCGGCTCGTCCGATCGACGATGGCATTTCCGAGCAAGAGAATCGTTGCGACGATGAAGATCGCGGGCACGACGGGATAACCGGGCACTCTAAAGGGTGGCTTATAGTCTGGCCGGCGGCGAAAGACGAAAATCGCCGCGACCGCCAGCGCGTAAAAGGGCACGATCGCCGTAACAAAGGTGTCCGCTAGCTGCTCGAAGGTGCCGAGGAGGACGAACACGACTCCGAGCGTGGCGCTGAGCGCGATCGCAACGCCGGGAGTCTGGAACCGCTTGTGAACTATGGCGATAGGCTTGAAGAGCAGGCCGTCGGCGGCCATCGCGAACAGAATGCGGGAGCCCGTCATCACGGAGCCGTTAAGGGTTCCAAAAGTCGAGATCATCACGGCCGTGGACACGAACGCAACTCCGACTGTTCCCATCAACCTGTAGGCGACGTCGGCGGCCACGAGCTTCGATTGCCGGATCTCCTCGACCGGGAGAACCGCGAGGTACGCGATGTTGGCCAGAAGGTAGAGTGCGATGATGATGAGGGTGCCGAAGATCAGAACGCGCGGAAGATTCCTCTCGGGATCCTTCACTTCTCCACCCACGAAGCTCACGTCAGCCCATCCGTCGTAGACCCAGAGCACGGAAACGAGCGCGAGTCCGAATCTGGGGAACGAAAAACTGCCGGGAGGCATCGCCGGCGTGAAATGGCCGCCGGTCTGGGGGAGCCCCAGGGCAAGAGCGAGGACGATGATGAGGACCACCGCTCCGGTTTTAGCCAGTGTGGTGATGTTCTGCACCAGCGAGCCCCACTTGATGCCGACGTAGTTGAATATCGCGGTGAGAATGATCGCCACGGCAGCGAAGTAGTGAACGTACTGGCTGTAGGGCGCCACGCGCGGATCGTGGCCAAGCACGCGAACGAGGTACTCGGCGAACGTGGTGGAGATGGCGCCAAGCGCCGCAGCGCGAATTAGAACCAGCTCGGACCAACCAAAGAGAAAAGCAGGGAGCCTCCCCCACGCTTCTCTAATGAACACGTATACGCCGCCCGTCCTCGGCAACGCGCCGGCTACTTCGGCGAGGGTGAGCGCGCCGCAAAGAGCGAAAATCCCGCCAGTGAGCCAGATAGCGAGGAGTGGAAGCGGGCCGGGAAGCTTGTCCGCGATGCCCGCCGCCGAGCGAAAGATTCCAGATCCGATGGTCGAGCCGACGAGAACGGCTACCGCACTCCACAATCCAAGCCGGCGCGGCAGTGCCGATGCGCGTGCAAATTCCGAATCCGCCATTCGCATACGGTAGTGCAAAGGGACTCACCGCGCGAGTAGCTTTAGGTCGCGCGGAAACTTCCCGCCAGGTTCGCTCGCACACACACCTCTTATAAATGAATCGGCCAGTGGCTGAGGCAATTTTCTGGATCGCCGCGCTCGCGTGCGCCGTCGCTCAGATCGCGATACTTCGCTCCACCTATGCCGCGAGAAAAGTGGAAAAATCGGCGCTCGTCCCGGCGGCACCACGTGTGGGAGAGATTGTGTGGGCGATCGTGCCCGTGGTCGCGCTCTCACTGCTCCTCGTAGCAACCCGGCAGAAAATGCAGGCACGGAATGCACACATGATGATGAACCATTCCGGCATGCAGCCCTCGATGCCAATGCCGGGAATGACGCCTCGCTCGCCGGGTCGCTGAGTTGCGGACGCTGAGACGGCTCGGATATCTCGCCCTCGTCATCGGCTTCGCGCAGGTGGTTTTTGGCGCGATCGTCCGCATCACAGGCTCAGGGTTGGGGTGCGGAACCCATTGGCCTGACTGTTACGGATCGTTCACGCCCACGCCCAACGCGCCCAACCTGCTGGTGGAGATCACCCACCGGTACGGGGCGGCAGCGTTATCGCTCGCAATAGTGGCGCTGGCGATCTTCGCGTGGATGCGCAGAAGCGAGTCTGGTGTGGATGGGCGCGGAGGCGTGCTGCGGCCTTCGCTCCTCGCTCTGCTGCTGGTGATAGTTGCCGCTGTTTTTGGTGCCGTAACCGTCAAGATGGAGCTCGCGACAGGCGTGGTGGTCACACATCTCGCGATCGCCATGTCGCTACTGGCCGTTCTCGTCGTGATTGTAGTTCGAGCGGGCGGCTTCGGATCGCCGGCGATCACAGCTCGATCTCCCCGAACCTTCCGCTCCGGCCGCGCGGCCGTCGGTCTCACCTTTCTTGCCCTCGTGCTCGGGGCGTTGACCGCCAATACGCCGGGCGCTCCCATCGCCTGTCAGGGATTTCCACTTTGCCGCGTGATCGCCGAACATGGAACGCCACTCTGGATCCAGGTGACCCACCGGATCATGGCATTTCTTCTTCTCCTTCATCTCATTGGGATCATCATGGGCGTGAAGAAGCGCGCGGAGCCGGGGCCGATTCGATCCGCGGCATGGGCGGCGCTGAGCATCGTCGTGCTGCAGATTCTCATCGCCGCCGCGATGGTCGAGATGCATCTGCCCGCTTCCCTCCGATCGCTTCATCAGGCTGTCGGAACCGCGCTCTGGATCTCGGTGGTGGTTCTCACCTCGCTCGCATCGGGGTACGGCAGAAGCGCAGCGACCTCGGACCTGGCTCGTGAATCCCCTGCCCGCGGCGAGTTCGCCACGCCTGAAGGAGTGAGCACGTGATGGACGTCGCCGCCCAGCAGCACACCGAGCCTTCGCTGCTGCGCGATCTGGTGATG